>JAFACO010000354.1 GCA_023425485.1 Bacillota bacterium | reverse complement strand
CGGATCTTCCCCAATGCTGCCACTGGAATGTGCACCGATTGGATTAAAATATCGAAGCAGAATAACGTTCCAGTCAGTATTCGCAGTATGTAAGTCTGATAATATTCTTTCCAGCATAAGTTTTGTGGAACCATAAGGATTTGTTGTGGAAAGCGGAAAATCTTCTTTGATTGGTACCGAATTGGGGGTTCCATATACAGTTGCTGAGGAGCTGAACACAATATTCTTTACCTTATGTTCACGCATTACCTCACATAGGTTTAACGTTCCCGTAATATTATTATGATAATACTCCAAAGGCTTTTGAACAGATTCACCTACGGCCTTTAACCCTGCAAAATGAATTACCCCTTCAATTACTTCTTCATCAAAGATTTCTTCCAAGGCTTCTTTGTCCAATAAATCCGCCTTATAAAAGGTGATATTTTTCCCTGTAATCTTTTTCACTCTTTCCAGTGCTTCTTCACTGGAATTACTAAGATTATCAACAACCACCACTTCATAGCCTTGATTTAACAGTTCTACACAAGTGTGGCTTCCAATATAACCTGCACCACCCGTAACTAAGATTGCCATTATCTCCACTCCTAACGATATTTATTAACGATTGTAACCATTTCGTCCCAGTGCTGTTCCATGTCTGCTACCAACTTAAATTGTGTTCTGGCTCTGTCGAGGTTATGACCTTCTCTATGAGTTCTAAAGTAGGTATCCCCCTGCAAATAGTCTGTTAGAAAACGTATTCCGCATTCCAGTGTCATTATCTTTGCGCCTACCGGAAGCATATCTAGCTCTGTTTCACTAAGACTTCCATTGCAGCCCTCTAAAAAACCTTTGGTATAGATTTCGTAAAGCTGAAGATCAAAATTGACTTTACTTAAATCAGGCTCATCCTCTGCTCCGGTACTTGCTCCAAAACGAACGGAGTCACCAAAATCGGTCACCGAAAATCCCGGCATAACCGTATCCAAATCAATTACACAAATGGCTTTTCCTGTGCGATTATCAATCATAATGTTATTCAATTTTGTATCATTGTGTGTTACTTTTAGCGGGAGCTTTCCTGCCTCATATAAGTCCATTAAAGTATGAATAAATTCTTCCCTTTGGAGTGCAAATTCTATCTCAGCTGTTACCTCTTTGGCTCTGCCCAGGATATCCTTCTCTACCGCTTTTCTTAAATTATCAAGACGAACCGGGGTATTGTGAAAATCCTTGATGGTCTCAAATAAGGTATCTGCCGGATAATCCGCTAATAGCTCCCGGAAGCGTCCAAAGGCTATGGCGCTTTGATAAAAGTCCTCGGGTTTTTCTACCAAATCAAAGCAGGTGGCATCTTCTATGAATGAATACGCTCTCCAATAGGATCCGATACTATCTCTATAATAGGCATTTCCCTCCTTTGTGGCTATAACATTCATAGTTTCCCGATTAACATCCCCCTTGTTCAGTATGATTTTCTTTCTTAGAAAAGATGTCACACCTGCAATATTTTTCATTAACTGGTCCGGACGATGAAAGGTTTCATGGTTCATTCTTTGTAAAATATAGCGAAGGATACTTTGATCCTCCTGTGTAAATCGTACAACAAAGGTATCATTAATATGACCATGCCCATAACGTTCATAATCGATCAAAGTTCCTTTAAAATCAAGGTGACAGATTGCTTCCTCAATTTTAGCACAATATCCATCTCTTGTCATAATAATATCCTTTCCTTAAGATTATTGCAAAACGTCATAAGCGTTTTAACGCTTTACTTCCGTTCCGAAACAGCATTCGTTGTTAATACTAATCTTACAGTTATAAGTTTCGCTGTCTACTTCTTAAAATTCTTGTGGATATAACCCTTGCTCTTTCAACTTGACAATGGCAGTTACTACCGCTTCCTTGTCTTCTTTGTAGGTCACTCCGTACCATTTATCTTCGGATTTAAGAACCTCCACAGTCGCTTTTTGCTCCCTTATCAATTCTCCTACTACCATGGGCAAGAAATACTCTGCTTTTAATGGATTTTGCCGGGCTTCCTTACTTAAGAAGTTTTTATACCTTTCTTCTAATTCCTTAAGTATACTTGACGGAAAGCCCCACATATTCATAGAGACAATGCTATTCTTTGGAATGGTAATCCAGGATTTGCCCTCATCTTCTGTATATCTGGCTCCAGACTCATATTGTTCAATTCTTGTTCTTTCACAGATATCCTTTAAATATCCATCCACTGTGATTTCACAAACTCCCCGGGCTACATGTCCATGTTCCGTTAAGGTATTTTCCAGTTGGTAGCCCACCATAGCATAGCGAGATAGGTCCTTCTTCTGAGCCGATGTTAAGAAATTATAGATTGCTTTATATGCTGTTACTCCATAATAGTCGTCTGCATTAATTACTGCAAAGGGTCCCTTTACAACTCCTAAACAACTTAATACAGCGTGTCCTGTGCCCCAGGGTTTCACTCTTTCGCTAGGAACTTGATACCCTTCTGGTAAATAATCTATTTTTTGAAAAACATACTGAACATTTATCTTCTTACTGATGCGGTCTCCAATTACTCTTTTGAATTCCTCTTCTATTTCAGGTTTTATAATAAACACAACATTTTTAAACCCAGCTCTTATGGCGTCATAAATGGAGAAGTCCATAATAATATGACCTCTATCATCCACTGGATCAATTTGTTTCATCCCGCCGTATCTGCTACCCATTCCTGCTGCCATTATTACTAATACAGGTTCCACTCTTATACGCCTCCCTTTCTAAGATAAATCGAAAATTAATTACAAACACAATATACTCAAAAGTACGTCTATACAACCTATGCTTTAAAATACATTCATCTTAGTTTTAATCTCCAAACACATCCTAATATCAAAGAACAATATTATCCAATTTCACCTTTGATAGAGCTGCCTCATCTGCAACTACCGTAAAGTCGGGATGAAGCTGTAAAATAGAGGCTGGAACTGCGGGAGTAACGGGACCGGTTAACGCACTTTTTAAAATATCCGCCTTATCCGTACCACTCACCGCCAGGACAATCTTCTTTGCCTGCATAATTGATTTTATTCCCATGGTATATGCAAATTCCGGTACAGTTTCTTCTCCTTCAAACAGGCGGGAATTTGCTTCCAACGTACTTTCTGATAATGCAACACAATGAGTACCTTTCTTGAAGCTATCACTGGGTTCATTGAAACCAATATGTCCATTATGACCTAAGCCAAGCAGTTGAAGGTCTATCCCTCCCAATTGATCTAGGATTGAATCAAATCTGCTGCATTCGCCGTCACTATCCTCATTGGTTCCATCGGGAAGGAACGTATTTTTCTTATCTATATTTATATGGTCAAATAAATTCTGTCTCATGAAATACTGGTAACTTTGACAGTTATCGGATGCCAATCCTTTGTATTCATCCAGATTAACAGTTTTTACTTTTCTAAAATCCAAATCTCCTTTTTTATACCAATCAACCAACTGACGATATATTCCAATCGGGGTAGAGCCGGTTGCCAACCCCAACACACTATCTGGTTTTAAAATAATATGAGCAGATATGATATTTGCTGCCTTTCTACTCATATCCTGATAATCGGAAGCTTTATAAATTATCATTACTGTACTCTCCTTACTGCTTTGTTATCTCATACCAAATTATTTCATTCGCTTTTAACTCAAGGTCAAAGGAACTGGAATCTCCTCGGTAAATGGTTGTTTTTTGCGGCTCATAGGTGTTATTTACCACACAGTACTTATTATTTTTTACATAAGCATGTACTTCCACATTAAAATTGCTGGAGAACCACTTATTTAAGTTCTCTTCATCGTGAGTACTCCACAGAATGCTTCTGTAAAGAAGCCTGCTATTTTCAAAGCTATACGGCAGTCCACTGATATAAACGCTTCTTCCCTTGCCAAATTCATTGACTGCCATCTGAACTTCTTTGTCTTTTTGAACAAGAACCGTGGCCTCGTCTAAAGCGTACATATTTTTCTTACCCTCACCGAAATCCACTTCTTTTGTACAGTCTTCGGTTATAAAGTGTCCACTGACGGTATTCCAGTTATATTTATCGTAATTTAAGGTGAAGCCTGTTTCCTTTTCTATACCGAAGACATTTGCCAACTGGATATAACGGCCCTGGTACTGATGCCCGGAAGGCTCACCAATGCCAATTAAGCCTCCTCCTTCATAAACAAACTGACGGATTGCGCTTGATACCACCGCATCTTCCCAGGCTTCTCCACCGGTATGTGCTGTGTCTCCATCCCCTACGTTAATAATTACATCTATATTCTTTAATAGGTTACTATCGTTTCTTATATCGTCAAAATTAATAAAGGACACTTCAAATGGTGTTCCACTTAAGGCTTCAATTACTCCGGCATAACTATAATTTTGTTTCTGATACAGTGCATGATGTACCATATGGGCACCCCAGGCACGCATTTTACCCCAGCTGTTTAGCACTGCCACCTTTTTGGTGCAGTATGGTATTGTCCCCTTGATATTTTCGTACAGCTCCCGAAATTCCTTGCAAATAGCTTCTACATATTCAATAAACTCTGGGAATTGACAAGCCAGCTTCAAATAACCGCCATATCCGATTCGATCTATGGGTTTTCTAAGAATTGCACGTCTTGCAGTTACCCAGTTTATTTTTGCTTCTTTAACAGGGTCTCCTCCTTCATAAAAAGTATCGGGGAAGAAATATGGCAGAAGCCTTCCTTCCGTATATTTTACATCAGAAATATCACTGATCAGCCTCAATGTGCTGCCATTTCCTACACTTCCAACCACGGCATCCAGCCCTAAGGTCTTAAATTCTTCCATAAACGGCTCTGTTCCTATCCAATGATCTCCCAGGAACATCATCGCTTCCTTACCGTATTCATGGGTTATATCTACCATTTCCTTTGCTAATTTTGCCACTTCTCGTCTCTGAAACGTCTGGAAGTCTTTAAACTCTTTACTTGGGGTACGGTACTGATTATTATAATATCCCTGATCTACAATAAATTCCGGACGGAAGGTATATCCCATCTC
>JAFACO010000353.1 GCA_023425485.1 Bacillota bacterium | reverse complement strand
GGCAGGTAGAAGTATCCCGCTTTATGGAACAACTCATGCGGATTATTTCTATGGACCAATTCCATGTGCCAGAAGCCTTACAGAGGAAGAAATCAATACAGAATATGAAAAGAATACAGGGCTGGTTATTATTGAAACCTTGGAGAAAGGCAATATAAAACCCAAAAGCATGCCAGGGATTTTATGTACCAATCATGGACCTTTCACTTGGGGTAAGGATGCACATGAAGCAGTACATAATGCAGTTGTCTTAGAAGAACTTGCAAAAATGTCCTGTTATTCAGAACTAATAAATCCTAATATTAAGCCTGCTCCACAGGTGATTGCGGATAAGCACTACCTACGTAAGCACGGAGAAAATGCATATTACGGCCAGTAGTGTATTTGATTAAAGGGTCATAAGTCCAATTCAAATGTGAAGATGAATATGTGTACCTATACATTCATCATTAAAGTTTTTTGGCACTTTATGAACAATTTAAATTATAAAATGTGGATGTACGAAAGGTAATTGTTAAACTGAAGGTCATAATATGCATACAGTTTTACAATTACCTTTCTATCTATTAAGGAGGTATTCATGAGTCTTTCTATAAACGATGTTAAAAAAACGATTTTAGCTGGAAATGCTGTATTAGGTATCGAGCTGGGATCTACCAGAATTAAAGCGGTATTAATTGATGAAAATCATGAGGCGATTGCATCTGGCAGTCACGATTGGGAAAATAGTTACATAGATAATGTTTGGACTTATAGTTTGGAAGATATCTGGACAGGAGTACAGAATAGTTATCGCTCCATGGCGGAAGCAGTTCAGCAGAAGTACGAAGTGAAGCTTCAAAAGATTAAAGCCATTGGCTTTAGTGGTATGATGCATGGATATATGGCTTTTGACCAGAAAGGAGAGCTTCTGGTACCTTTCCGAACCTGGAGAAATACAATAACGGAACAAGCCTCTGGGATTTTAACAGAGTTATTTCAATACAATATTCCACAGAGATGGAGCATTGCACATCTTTATCAGGCAATTTTAAATAAAGAATCCCATGTAAAGGATGTGGCATTTTTTACGACAGTGGCAGGCTATATCCATTGGAAGTTAACTGGTCAGAAGGTATTAGGTGTTGGTGAAGCCTCCGGTATGTTCCCAATCGATCTTAGTACGAATAGCTTTAATACTCATATGATAGAGAAATTCAACCAGCAAATTGAAGCAGAAAAGCTTTCCTGGAAGCTGGAAGAAGTAATGCCTAAAGTATTAGTAGCAGGAGAAAGTGCTGGTGAATTATCCGAGGAAGGAGCTAAACTTCTGGATATTACAGGCGAACTAAAAGCCGGTATTCCATTATGCCCGCCTGAAGGTGATGCAGGAACAGGCATGGTAGCTACCAATAGTGTTGCAAAACGTACCGGTAATGTATCAGCAGGAACCAGTGTTTTTGCTATGATTGTGCTAGAAAGAGAGTTGTCTAAGGTTTATCATGAGATTGATTTAGTAACTACCCCAAGCGGAAGTCTTGTTGCTATGGCTCATTCTAACAATTGTTCTTCCGATTTAAATGCTTGGGTTTCCTTATTTGATGAGTTTTCAAAAATTCTTGGAGCACCTGTTGATACAAATAGATTATATGAACTACTTTATACTCAGGCACTGCAAGGTGATTCAGACTGTGGAGGGTTATTATCCTACGGATATCTTTCAGGAGAGCATATCACAGGCTTTGAAGAAGGCAGACCGCTTTTTGTGCGTTCTGCTGAAAGTAAATTCAATCTTGCTAATTTTATGAGAACACATCTATATACCTCACTTGGAGCATTAAAAATTGGTCTTGACATTCTTTTGAAGAAAGAAGGCGTTGAACTGGATGAAATCCTAGGTCATGGCGGCTTATTTAAAACAAAAGGTGTTGGTCAAAAAATTATGGCTGCTGCTATTAATGTTCCGGTTAGTGTAATGGAGACTGCAGGTGAAGGTGGAGCCTGGGGAATTGCAATTCTTGCTTCCTATATGGCAAATAAGGCAGAGGCGGAAACCTTAGATGATTATCTAAATAATAAAGTATTTGCAGATATGCCAAGCTTAAAAATGGAACCAGATCAGAAAGATGTACAAGGATTTGAACAATTCATGGCACTCTATAAAAAAGGTCTGGCAGTTGAGAGAGCTGCAGTTGATGCTTTAAAGTAAAATCGAAGGAGATATAACTTCAAACGTAAGCGTTAAAAGAAATAAAATAACATAAGTATGGGTTTGGTATAGCTTAAAACTATATCAAACCCATATTTTTATGTATTTTTCAATAAGTAAAAAATAAAATATACTACAACTATAAAATATAAAGGGGATTAATAAATCCAAGTACATAAAAGAATTGAAGAAATAAATAACATAAGTATTAATTAGTAAAGAGAAATTAGTAAAAAATCAGTGTAGAATTAATTCTTGAATAAGAAACGCATGAAGGAAATTAGTAACAAAGAAATTAAAATTGATGGATGAGGAGATAAGAGTATGAGTAAGAATGCACCTTTTAGATTTGACATTGTGGGAAGTTTTTTGAGACCTGAATATTTAAAGCAGGCAAGAAGTGAATTTGCACAAGGTAAAATAACAAGGGAAGAACTGAAGGCGGTAGAAGATAAAGCAATTACAGATTTAATCTCAAAGCAAAAAGCAGCTGGTCTTAGCGTAATAACGGATGGAGAGTTTAGAAGAAGTTCCTGGCATTTGGATTTTATGTGGGCCTTTAACGGTGTAGGCCATGAAAAAACAAAGGAAGGAATTCCATTTCACGGTGAACCAGCTTTAATTGATGATACTTTCTTAACAGGTAAGGTATCTGTTGAAGATCATCCGTTTGTAGAGCATTTTAAGTTCGTAAAGCAATTTGAAGATGAGAATACCGTGGCTAGACAGACGATTCCATCTCCGGCACAGTTTTTATTTCAGATGATTACACCAGCTAACTTGGCAAGTACCGATGCATTTTATCCAAAGGAGGAGGAGCTGCATCAGGATATAGCGAATGGTTATAAAAAAGTTATCAAGGAGCTATACGATGCTGGTTGCAGAAATATTCAGTTTGACGATTGTACCTGGGGGGTGTGCGTGGATGAACATGCATGCTTTATCTTAGGAACCGATGAGGAAGGGTTACAACTAATTATTGAGAAATTAATCAATATTAATAATCTAGCTCTAGAAGATAAGCCAGAAGATTTAGTGGTAAACACACATATTTGCCGTGGTAACTTTCATTCTACTTGGGCTTGTGAAGGAAGCTACGAGCGTGTTGCAAAAGACCTCTTTGCAAAAGAGAATGTAAATGCCTTCTATTTAGAATTTGATGATGATCGCTCCGGTGATTTTGAGCCTTTAAAATATGTGAGTGAAGACAAGAAAGTAGTATTAGGACTTGTCACCACAAAATCACCTACCTTGGAAGAAAAAGAAAATATAATTAAAAGAATTCATGAAGCAGAGCAATACGTGCCTCTGGAAAGGTTGTATCTTAGTCCGCAATGTGGCTTTGCCTCAACAGAGGAAGGCAATATACTTACCGAAGAGGAACAGTGGGCTAAATTAAAATTGGTTAGAGAAATTTCAGAAGAAATCTGGAAGTAAGTAGATGATTATAGTATTGAAAAAATAATTATAAAGAGATGATTATAAGATAGATTATAAAAGCGGTTTAGCATTTGCTATACCGCTTTTTCTATGATAAGATAGGAATTGCGCCTTAAGACAGAAGAAAACTTTGGAGGATAATGACGTGAAGGAAATGATTAAAAAACTATTATGGATTGCATTTGGACAGTTTATTGCTACCTTTGCTTTTAGCAGAATATTGGTGGCTAATGATCTGGTTGCTGCTGGATTTGGAGGACTGGCAACTGTAATTCATAACCTAACTGGTATGAATACTCAAGTCATGCTGTTTCTAATGGCACTGCCAGTTTTTATATGGTCTTTCTTTCGATATGATAAAATTCAAATCTTTTTTGCTGCCTTCAGCTTCTATATTTTTACCTTTTATCTAGGAATTATAGATAAAATAGTTCCACCCTTCAAAACGGACCCTATCATTGCAGCAGTGGCAGGAGGAATCATATTAGGTGCTGCAGTAGGCATTATCATGAGACAACGTATGTCCAATGGCCCTGAAGCTATCATAGGAATGTATCTTAAGGAAAAACGAGGAATTACCGTTGGTACCTATTTCCTTGTGCTGAATTCAGCAATTATCTTTTCCTCCATTTTGTATGGTAATTTAACATTAATCGTTTATTCCTTTATTAGTAACTATATTCAAAGCTATGTCACGGATTATGTTATGATTGGCGGTAAAAAGTATTACAATGTTAGTATTATGTCCGATCAGTATTTGGATATTACCCAGTATATTAGAAATGATTTAAAACGTGGTGTTACCTTTATTCAGGGTATGGACACTTCAAACGTTAAGAAAAAGATGTTGATTCAAACTGTTGTAAATAAACAAGAATTAGTGTTAGTAAAAGATTATGTTAAAAACTTACAAGATGATAGTTTTGTTTATGCAACTCAAAGTGCATCACTTTTAGGCAGGGGTTTTGAACTGGATTAAAAAATGGTCCTAAACATTGTTATTAAGGACAGGATAGTGTAAAATCTTATATAAAATCAGTTATCCTAATAGGATTGTAATTTTATTTATAAAACTATTAGTTGGAGTAAAAATGATATGAAACTTTAAGGAGGTTATCCATGCATTATAACTGTCTAATTGTTGATGATGAAATTGACTTATCTAAAATGACCTGTGAATATTTTGAAATGTTTGATGTATCCTGTGCTTATGTAGCAACAGCCTTGGAATGTGAGAGCTTCCTGAAAGATAATAAGGTAGATGTGTTATTAATGGATATTAATCTTGGTGATGAGAGTGGTTTTACCATCTGTAAGAAAATTCGACAGGAGTCTGAAATTCCAATTATATTTATCAGCGCCAGACAGAGTGATGATGATGTGTTAATCGCCTTAAACATAGGCGGGGATGATTATATTAAAAAGCCTTATTCGTTAAGTGTTTTACTTGCTAAAGTCAAAGTAACTATAAAACGTATGGTTAATGACAATAAATCAAATTTAAATTTAAATGTATTG
>JAFACO010000310.1 GCA_023425485.1 Bacillota bacterium | reverse complement strand
CCAGTGTAAAATCAAGACCTGAAATTATAGTAATCTCACCGGAGAAATTTAAAGGTTCAAAAGCAATACGCTGCAAACCAATATAGTTTATATTCATGCTCAAGAAACGTTCAAAGGATACACAAAGTTTTTTTCCACTGAGTGTAGTCCAAACAAAAGATCGGTTCAGTATACCAGTCTTAAAGTTTATGCTTCGCCTAAATTGCTCAAATTGACTTTTTGCAAGGTCCAATTGCTCACCATCTACTTCGATTCTGGTATAAAGCCAATCCACTGAATTGGTCATATCTCTGGAAATATCTACAAAACCTTTATATCTTGCCGGATGGAATATTGGTGTTTCTTCAAAGAAGCCATTGAAATAACTGCCAACATGTCTGTCTCCCGTGTATCCTTCTTCAAAATATCCACGTACGCCCATATATTCATTAGCTGACGAAAACACTGACTCGCTTACCAATCCATACAAAGGATCAAATCCATCTTCGATAACAGACCACGGATCCACTAAAAAATATCTGTCTGCAATCTTGCCCATTTTTTTACCTCCATTAATCCATTTTATACGGTTAACCTAATTACTTGCATTTTCTTCAGTTTTTATGCATATTTTATTTATCAATTGCCTTTATAATGTATGTTTACCGGTTAACTATATTATATACAGTTTTATGTTTTTGTCAAGTATATAGAACATTTACATTATAAAAGACATCTAAGACAATAAGGGACGGTTTATACCCGCTATCCTTATTGTCTTAGATGCCTTTTTTAGAAAACCCTTTTATCCGTCAATTATTACAATAGTAACTAGTGTTTATACTCCAACAATTCTACTTCCTCACCATTTGGTCCATCGAAAAAACATAGGGTAAGAGAAGAATTAGGTGACATCTCTCTTTTTATCTTATATCCGTTATTTTCAAGTCGTTCTTTTGCTTCCGAAAGATCGTCAACATCAAAACCAATACTAAATCCAGCATATTGTACATTCCCATCTGATGGAATAAGTTCTAACAAAGTATCTCCATCCCCTAAAAATACTAACTCTTTACCCTCTCCAATTACTTGTCTTCGAACGATAGGCAATCCAATCAGAGTATTGTAAAATTCCAAGGACTTCTCCATATCTTTAACATAAAGTGTTGTAAGTGAGAATTTCATTGTAATATACACCTTCCTTTTTTATTATTTAATAAGATGACTTCAAATACGATATATTATATATCAATTCTGCGATATCCAAACCAGTCAGGTTCCATATTATATTCCTCATTACTCTTAACGAGGTCAATATAATAGGTCTTGCCGTCAGCACTTAATAAACGAGCCTCTACCTCCACTAAACTATCCAAGTGATTTTCGATATCAGCTACACTGTTTTCTTTATTTACTCTCTCTTTCACTTCCTGATCAGCTTCTCCAATAAATAAACCAACATCATGGATTTCTTGTGTGGATACCTTTTTATACCCTCCTAAATGAACAAAAAATAAATGTTTCTTGTTCTCTGGTTTTTCCAGGCATAAACGGATGGAATATCCCTCCGCTCCTTTAATTAATTTATGACTATCCATATGAAGCTTCTCTGGAAGACCATACCAATTGTTTCTAAGTGCCTCGACCGTGTTATCAATGTGATCTGCAACCACAAACTGTACATCATGAACCTCAATGTTACAGCCCTTTGCCTTGCCGCCTAAGCTTACCATGTATAAATTCATCCTATATACTCCTTTGTTTATCATTTTGTAAAACTTATTGCTCAAAACTAACTGGTTATTATTATAACAGATTATGGTCCTTCCACAATCCATAACTTAAAAAAAGATGCATATAAAATGAAATACTACCTTGCACATTCTGTTTTCATATGCTACAATTTTTTAATATGATATCTTTTATCTTCGGTTGGACAAATTATTATTTGTTTTCAAGAGAATAAGACTTTTGGGGTGGAAAGTCCATTATTGGACGTTCTATTTTTTTATGCAATTTTAGGAGGAATATATGGAAAAAACATTGTTAAGCATCGTATTAATTCTTATCTTTACAAAGCTGGGTGGAATTATAAGTCGTAAATGTAAAATGCCTGAGGTCTTAGGTGCCTTAACTGCCGGTATCATACTTGGACCAGTTGTATTGAATTTAGTGGAATTCGATGCAAATATTAAGTTACTTGCCAACCTGGGCGTAATATTTCTAATGTTTCTTGCTGGTCTAGAAACCAATTTGGAAGAATTTAAAAAAGCCGGTCCATCTTCCTTGGTTATCGCAATAGGTGGAATTGTTCTTCCCTTAGTACTTGGAACCCTGGGTTCCTATTTGTTTTTTCAGGATTTTTGGGCAAACATATTTGTTGGAGTAATCTTAACAGCAACCAGTGTCAGTATTACCGTCGAAACACTGAAAGAACTTGGTAAGCTTAACACCAGCGCAGGTATGAAAATTTTGAGCTCTGCTGTAATAGATGACATTCTAGGCCTTATTCTCATCTCAATTATACTTGCAGCAGCAAAATCCTCTGGTTCCGGCGCTGTTGCTTCTGGTTCCTTTGCATTAATATTAGTGTTTATAAAAATATTAGCCTTCTGCCTTATCTCAATTATCGGATTAATTTACATACCTAAATTAATATATAAATTCAATAAGCTTATAAAACCAGGCAAAGAACTTCTTACCTTTTCCATAGCACTTGCCTTACTTTTGGCTTATGTTGCTGAATCTTTGGGCATTGCAGCTATTACAGGGGCTTATTTAGCCGGGCTTATGTTTTCGAGCTTACACCAAAAGGAGTATTTGGAGAAAAATGTGAAGTCAATTTCAACAGGCTTTCTGTCCCTTATCTTCTTTGCCAGTGTTGGTATTGAAGCAAACGTACATGGATTAAATACTAAAGTATTGCTTATTACTTTTGTTATGCTAATCGTTGCTATCGTAGGAAAATTAGTTGGATGTGGAGGAGCTGCAAGACTCCTTAGAATTAGCAAGCATGAATCACTCCAAATTGGTACCGGTATGATATCCAGAGGGGAGGTTGCCATTATTACAGCAAATCTTGGTTTACAAAAAGGAATTATCTCTGAAGAAGTCTTCCTGCCTACTTTAATTGTTGTAATAC
>JAFACO010000282.1 GCA_023425485.1 Bacillota bacterium | reverse complement strand
ACCAATGGTTATGCAGCAAGTTATTGTGATAACGGCATAACCTATCCCCTCATTTCTAAGCATAGCTTTCAATTGTGCTTTACTCATGCCAATGCTTTCAAGGGTTGCAAACTCCTGTTTACGTGTGATAATGCCTACCGACATTACATTAATAAAATTAAAGATACCAATTAGTCCAAGTATTAACGAGATACCGCCTCCCAATACAATCATAATCGTTTTGGCGTCCTGCATATCTTTACGGGCTGCATAACGTGAAATCATCTCAATCTCATTGGATTTTGATAAATCAGTTATGGCATTATAAATGGATTCCTCATAGGTACTTTCGGCATTCATGTCTACGGATAGTATGTGTGGTTCAGAAAAATACTGTTGTAGGAAAGAATTAGATATCAATATCTCCGGACCGCTAAAACTAGTTGAGGAACCGGTTCCTGAACCATTGTAAGATACCGTACCTCCGTTGATCATCTGGAATCCATCCTCCTTCTCACCACCTTTAATATCTAAGACAGATACCTCTGAAAAGCAATCTGCAATCTCTATATCATTTACATTTCCATTTCTACTATTAATCAATGCAATTTCACCACGTTCAAAAGCTTCTACATCAATAGGTACTTCAAGAGTTTTATTTATTTCACCAAGTTGCAGCGAGTCAATACCCTTCAACCCACAACCAAGAAGCTTTTCAATAGCTTCCTCTTTAGACAATTGATACTCTTTACTAACCAAATCAACATATTGATCAAGCTCTTTTGAATATATAAGCTCCCCAAACTCAAGGGTCGTAGTTCCAATTTCGACGATGCCTTTTAAATTTTGTATACTATCAACAAAATTAATATCTAATCCATAGTCAGGAAATGCATTCTTTGAGCCAATGGAAAAATCGTAAGCATACTCATTATTGACCCGGTAATTAGTATCCATGCTAGGTACGATAGTCATGATAATCGAGAATATCATAATGCCTAAAAACAGGCTTAACATCACAATTGCCGCTTGCTTGCGACTGCGGAACAAGTTGCTAACAGCCATTTTATAAGTAATTTTTTTCTTCTTTAGCGAAAAATTTATTTTATCAACATCTCCTGTTGTAAATTTCAAGGCTTCAATCGGAGATATATTGGCTGCCTTTTTTGCAGGCGCTGCCGCCCCGAATAAGGCAGTTAAAATAGTGAAAGCAATCGCTCCTGCATATATAATTGGCGAAAAGGATACCACAGGACCAGTATCAATTCCACTGTTTGAAATAACCGCCGGAACAATTAACAACGAAACGATAGCAGACGCAGCTCCTCCAATTGGCAGACCTATCATACATAACCTAAGTATCTGCCCGAGAACAATGCGACGTATTTGCCTTGGTGTCGTTCCTAAGGTTTTAAACATACCATAAAAGCGTACATCCTTCGAAATAGAAATATACATAACGTTATAGATCAGAAGATATCCTGTAAACATTAAGAATATTACTATTACAAACAAGGCTATATAGGTAGTAGTATTTCCATAAGTACTGGTATATGCGGGTGATTCCGTATAGGCTTGATTATCGGAAAATTCCAAATCATTCTTAAGTCTCTCGATATTCTCACATATGTTTTTAGTTTTTCCGAAAGTAAGGTTGACCATGATGTTGTCGGTGGTAATCTTTCCATACTTCTCTGCAAAGGCCTTTGATGTATAGATAGCTACAAACCCGTTCTGTCTGCTATGTGCATATTCGGTATAAATACACGATAATATAAACCGTTCTGTTTTAACTTCCTCGGTACCAGTTACGACAAAGGACAAGGGGATTACCATACCAATTTTAGGATTATCAATTCCCATAGAATCCAGAAGATATCTGGATAACATAATCTCATTTTCTTTTTCTGCATATTCTCCCACTACATTGGTAAAGGTCGGACCAAATATTTTTAACCACTGGGTGTTATCAACATAAACCAGATCGAGTTCCTCAAACTTTTGTACATCTCTCGTTTGGGCGGCATATACTCCCAAGCCTACAGTTTTTACATACTCTAACAAATAAATTTTCTCTAATTGCTCTTCGGTAGGATGGCTAAATGCCATTTGAGAAACAGAGCCTTGCATACGTTTTTCATGCATATTGATAGACTCATAGTAGCTGACTCCAATACTGAACACAGATGCAATCAGAAAGGTAGTGAGTGTTATTGCAGCAACCAGAAAGAAATTGCGTCTTTTATCCGAGGATAAGGCACGTCCGGTAATTTTTCTAATAATCGCAGTATCATTATTTTTCATATTTACCCACCTCACCTTTAATCTTACCATCTTCAATTCGGATGACTCGATCAGCAAGCTGCGCGATATATTCATTGTGCGTTATCATCAACATGGTTTGATGAAATCGATTAGAGGTCATTTTAAGAACACCTAAAACATCTTGGCTTGTCTTACTATCCAAGTTGCCGGTCGGTTCATCTGCAAGGAGTATCGATGGCTTCATAGCCAGAGCACGGGCAATTGCCACACGTTGCTGCTGACCTCCTGAAAGCATATTAGGCTTAGCCTCCCGTTTTTCCTTAAGACCTAAGGTAGCAATTATTTCATCTACATAAGACTTGTCTACTGTATTACCATCAAGTTCAATTGGTAACACAATATTCTCATATACACTTAAAATAGGAACCAGGTTGTAGTTCTGAAATACAAAGCCAACATTCCGCCTGCGAAATATTGTGAGCTGCTCATCCGTCATTTTGGACAATTCATGTCCATTTACAATAACCGTTCCCTCGGTAGGCTTATCTAAGCCCCCCAACATATGCAGTAACGTACTTTTACCGGAACCGGAGCTACCTACAACCGCAACAAATTCTCCTGCTTCAATTTCTAAATCAACATAGTCAAGGGCATGTACAACATTAGGTTCCTTACCATAATACTTTTTTAATTTTTGTGCTGTTAAAATTGCCATAACTTGTCCTCCAAAGTTCACACTAACCAAACATGCCTTCCCTTTGTGTTAGTTTGTGCAGAGTGTGTCTTTTACACTCTGGTTTCGCAGGCACAAACTTCAGGTGTGAATTATGTTCTTATTAATTCACACTAGCCTCCTTGGTTTATGACTATATCATAAGCCATAATTCTTACAGAATTTTAACAAAAGTCTTTCACTTTCTTACAACTTTGCAAGAATTTAATTTTTACTGTTTTGCAGGAATAGTGAAAAAGTTGTATATTCTCCAGGAGTTGAATCAATCATGATATAACCACCTTGCTTCTCCATAATCAGTGCGGAAAGATATAAGCCAAGACCTGTGCCCTCAACCTCCTTTCCCTTGCTACCTCTATAAAAGCGTTTAAAAATTAAATTCCAATCTTCTTTTTCCACACCTATTCCATGATCGGTTATCTCAACCTTGGTATAAAGTGCCATTTGTTCAACTGCTATTTCTATATTTGAATCAGCAGGCGAATACTTAATGGCATTTTCCAAAATATTAGTAATCGCTTCACTCGTCCATTTCCTATCATGGTACAATAAATAATCTTCAAAATCCGAAACAACGATATCAATGCTTTTCTTAGAAGCCGCTGCGATAACACTATTCATACTTTCTAAGATTGTCTGTTTTATGTTCGCTTCTATGGGGGTAAGCTGAATCGCACCAACTTCAAGCCGCGACATCTTAATTAAGCTATTCATCATCCATTGCAGCTTATCTGTGCCCGATTTTATGCGTTGCAAGAACTCTTCCTTCTCTTCAGCACTTATATTTCCTTCCAGCAAGAGTTCTGAATACATTGATATGCCAGCCAGAGGTGTCTTCATCTGATGTGACATATCAGAAATAAACCCTTGTATTACTTCCTTCTCTTTCTTATTTTGAGTCACATCTAATATGCACATTTCTATGATACGATTTGCTTTATATGTAAGTTTTGATATACGGTTATCACTGACCGTTTCCAAAGGTTCACTTATTTCCTTTGCTAAGATACGTTCAATAACCGTATCGATGGAATTGTAAACCTTTGCAACATACCTTCGGCATAACAGTGCTGTAATAGTAATACTACAACAAATAATTACGACTGCAAGAATAATATATAGTTCCATACTCATCATTCCTTTACCCAAATATAACCCAGTCCATAAATTGTCTTTAAAATTTGAGGCTTTTTGGGGTCCTCTTCAATTTTTGCTCTCAAACGACTAATATTGACTGGCAAAGTGTTCTCGTCAACAAAATTTCCCTGATTGTCCCACAAGGCAGCAAGAATTTGTTCTTTGGAAAGAATTTGTCCCGCATTAATCATCAGCAAATACAATAAGCGATATTCCGTGGAACTGATTAGTATCTCTTCTATCTCTTTTAAAGTGATGTGATATAATTTGCAGGAGGAAGTATTGAGCCGATATTCGCCAATTTCAATCAGGTATGTGTCCTGCCTATCCACTCGTCGAAATAAAGCTTCCACCCTTGCTCGCAGTACCGACAGGGAGAATGGTTTTGTAATGTAATCATCCGCACCAGACATAAAGCCTGATACTTGATCTATTTCCATATCACGTGCTGTAAGCATAATGATTGGAATCGTTGTTTTCAACCGAATATTCTTACAAAAATCCAAACCATCTCCGTCCGGCAATCCTAAATCAAGGATGATAAGACTGATTTTATGTTGAGCCAAAATAGCTTCGCCAGCCTTTAAGGTATTTGCACACAGAACGGTATAGCCATCTTTTTCAAAAGTGAACGTAATACCTCTACTTAAATTTTCATCATCTTCAATAATTAAAATGGTCTTCATATCATACCCCCATTTTTCTTCTATCTCTTATGTCGTATTCCTTATTTCTGACAAGATATGCTAATTTTTAATTAGTTTAACATATTTTAATATGCAAAACACCCCTTTAAATATTAGTAGGATAAATTCTTTTCTACAACAAGAAAGATCATTACAGCTGAAAGCTGTGTGACCTTATTTCCTTTTTCTTATTTGGTGTAGGAATCTCCAAAGCTAGCGTATATAATCCACTCAATTTATACAACATTCTAATCTTTTTTTCGAATAACATTCTTACCTTTAAATAAGTGCAAAACAGTGATATAAGCTATTAGTATAAGTATTATATATACTATTTTTTGATAAATTTTTATTTCAGAAACAACAATCGATACATCTACTATAAACATACAAACAGACCAAAATAATAGATATAAAATGTTTATTATTTTCATTAAATTACTTCTTTCCTTATATTAATTGCTTACCTCATCGTACCAATATCCCTTTTCCAATTCAAGCAGAAATCAAGTATCATTGCAAAATCTGTGTAATATACCCATATTTACACCCAATACTTCCAGTTCCTGCGAAAGATTTAGTTCAGTAAGATTAAATAGATACCACTACAGTAATAAAGTCTACATGGAAATAGGTTTAAATTCATTAGTAAAGTGATGGTATAGATAATGGAAATAATTATGTTCTTACCCCTACCCCGGGCAACAAAAATGAGCTTCCGAAGAAGCTCATTTTCAACTGTATTCCCTATTGCTCTAATTTATAAACCTTTGCCTCATATGGTCGAATGAGTTCTTTCCTGTCATCCGAATAATTACTAATTAACAATTCCGCCTTACTATTCTCAAACTGCGTAGGAAGCTGAAACTCCAACTCCTCCTTTGAGAAATTACAGATAACCAGCAAGGTTTCATTATTAAGTATTCTCGTAAACACATACAATTGCTCATCATCTTCCATAAGGAGTTCATAAGAGCCGTACACAATAATATCATTCTCATGACGTAACTGTATTAAT
Source organism: Bacillota bacterium (assembly GCA_023425485.1). Classification (GTDB taxonomy): domain Bacteria; phylum Bacillota; class Clostridia; order Lachnospirales; family Lachnospiraceae; genus Mobilitalea. The sequence continues at coordinate 1,321 of JAFACO010000282.1, read as the reverse complement.
TGTCTATAATAATTATAAATGGACTTTTGATCATCCACCTGATTTTTAGCATTAATACTATCATAATTCTTATTTACTGCAATCCAAGGCGTGCCAGTGGTAAACCCACCATTCTTATTATCATCCCACTGCATCGGCGTTCTTGCGTTATCCCGCCCGATGTGCTGAAGGTAGTCCATCATAAGTTCTGGTGCAATCCCTCTATCGTTAACGTATTCCGCATAGGCATTAATGGACTCAATATCCTTATAATCCTCCAGCTTATCGAAGTTAGCGTTGGTCATACCCAATTCTTCACCTTGATAAATATACGGTGTTCCTCTCATCATATGAAGACAGGTTCCTAACATCTTAGCTGATAATTCACGATATTCCCCTGTATCTCCAAACCTTGATACCGCTCTCGGTTGGTCATGATTACTCCAGAATAAGCAATTCCGACTGGTACCTTCTAAAGCAGTCTGCCACTTAGTCATAACTTTCTTTAAATCAGTTAATTTAAAGCGTCGGTTGCTCCACTTTCCAAACTCGCCAGCATCCAGGTCCATGTGTTCGAATTGGAAGACAGTGTTTAATTCCTTTCTGTCGTAGCCAGCATATTTGGCTGCCTCCTCCAATGTCACACCGCATGCCTCTCCTACTGTCATGATATCATATTTAGAAAGAACCTTTTGATTCATATCCTGCAGAAATTCATGTACTCTCGGGCCATGGATACAATAGGGTGCCAAATCTCCGTAAAGCCCACCATGTACCTCTCCATCCGGAAGTTCCTGTATTTTAGAAATAAGGCTGATAACATCCATACGAAATCCATCTATACCTTTATCCAGCCACCAGGTCATCATATTAAAAATTTCGTCTCTCACCTTAGGGTTCTCCCAGTTTAAGTCCGGCTGTTTCTGCGAGAATATGTGCAAGAAATACATATCTGTAGCTTCATCATACTTCCAGGCAGAACCACCAAACCAGGACCCCCAATTGTTCGGAGCCTTCCCGTCCTTACCTTCTCTCCAGATATAATAATCCCTGTAGGGATTGTCCTTGGATTTTCTGCTCTCAATGAACCATTGGTGTTCGTCCGAGGTATGGTTAACCACTAAGTCCATAATAATTTTTATGCCCAGGTTATGAGCTTTCATGAGCAGTTCATCAAAATCCTCCATTGTACCGAAGTCATCCATGATTGCCTGATAATCACTTATATCATATCCATTATCATCGTTGGGAGATTGATACATCGGTGAGATCCAAATAACATCGATACCTAGCTCCTTCAGATAACCTAATTTACCAATGATACCTTGAATATCACCAATTC
>JAFACO010000278.1 GCA_023425485.1 Bacillota bacterium | reverse complement strand
AATTTGGTATAAATGTTTAGCTTATCCTTATTGGAATCAAAAGTAGCTAGAATGACCTCATGTATATTTTTAATATTATTTTCTTTCAATTGTTTGTCCACCCAAGTCTTATTCTTACCCGTGCTTAATAAATTATCATCTAAAATAATACCGTCAATAATAACATTGGCCATTGGTGACAATTGGTCAGGATTTAAATTTTGATCAGATGGTGTCATAGGACGGTATTGTGCTAAAGGAAGTATACTGACATTTCCATTTGCTTCAAGAAATACTGTGTGAACTTCTTCCAGGTCAAAATAGCCCTCGATACGACATACGGATAGAAATTCATCAATATCTATTCTAGCCTTCAGTAAATTCTTCTCGTAAATTTGACCTTTTTGATAAAGAACTAATGCCTGTCCTTCAAAAAACCTGCGTAGCATAATTGATTTACATGTAATGTAAGATATGAACATGGTAACAGTAGTGAAGATACCCATAGACAATAAAGGCTCCAAAATACTGTCCGTTGACATTACTGCCATTTCACCAGCAATGGACCCAAGAGCTATACTACTGATGTAGTCGAACATACTCAGCTGGGACATTTCTCGGTTTCCCATGATTTTAGTAAAAAGAAAAAGTGCAGCTATTGATGCAAAGGATGAAGCTATAATTTTAATATAATCCATTATTTTATTGACCTCCATAGAAAGGTTTTGATAGGAATAGCATTTACAATAATAAGCAAATTATGAATTATTACTATTATCAACTTTTACCACATTGTTTTAAATCATATAATTATTATTTTCTAAGTTGTTCATAGGTAATTTAGAAAGAATTCATAATTAAAATATTGTTCCATTTGGAAAATAAGCTTAAAATAGGAAATAATAAGATTTTAGATGGATGATGAAAGCATAGAGTAGATATGGGAGGTTAAGATGGTTGAGTTTATTAAACTGGAAAATGTTAAAAAGACTTATCACATGGGTGAAGTTGAAATTAATGCGTTGGACGGTGTTGATTTTACCATAGAGGAAGGTGAGTTTGTGGTTGTAGTTGGCCAAAGTGGTGCAGGCAAAACTACGGTATTAAACATTCTTGGAGGTATGGACACTGCGACGGCAGGTTCCGTCCTAGTGGCAGATAATGATATTACGAAATATAAAGAAAAACAATTAACAAAATATAGAAGAGAAGAAATTGGATTTGTATTTCAATTTTATAATCTGGTTCAAAATCTAACTGCAAAAGAAAATGTCGAACTTGCGTCTCAAATCTGCAAGGAACCTTTAGATCCCGAAGCAGTTTTAAAAGAAGTCGGATTAGAGGAGCGGATGAACAATTTTCCAGCGCAATTATCAGGTGGAGAACAGCAAAGAGTTGCAATTGCCCGAGCACTAGCGAAAAACCCAAAACTTCTTTTATGCGATGAACCTACCGGTGCGCTTGATTATTTAACTGGAAAGGCTATTCTTAAACTATTGCAAGATACCTGCAGAGAAAGAAAAATGACGGTAATTGTTATTACACATAATTCCGCATTAACACCAATGGCTGACCGGGTCATCAAAATTAAGAACGGTAAAGTATCACAGGTTACTATGAATGAAAGTCCAGTGTCTGTAGAGACAATTGAATGGTAGAAAAGTGAAAGCTCAAAGAGCTTTCACTCGCAAAGATTGTACCTGCGTTATCCTCGGTACAATCTTTTAATGCATAGAAATGAGGGGTAGTATGAGAAAAAGAGCGTTATGGAAAGATTTCTTTATGGAAATCAAAAAGACCTTAAATCGTTTTTTATCCATCTTTTTAATCGTTGCCTTAGGGGTGGCTTTTTTTGCAGGTCTTAGAGCGACGAAACCAGATATGAGATTAACCGCAGATCACTATTATGATACAAATCATTTAATGGATTTAAGAATAATAAGTACTCTGGGTTTAACGACTGAGGATGTACAGGCGATATCTGATACCACCGGTGTAGAAAAGGTTGAACCAGTGTATTCTACACATGTAGTTAGTGATACTGGTAACAAGGAATTTGTCTTAGAAGTGGTGTCATTAACAAATAATCTTAATCAATATACCCTAAGCCAGGGGCGATTGCCGGAACAGAGGGATGAAATTCTTTTAGACCAGCATATTCTGGATAACTCGGATTTGCAAATTGGAGATTCCTTGGAAGTATATTCTGGATCGGATAAAGAGCTTACAGATACTCTAAAGCTTAGTAAATATACCATTGTTGGTGCAGGATACACCCCTTATTATCTATCATTTCAAAGAGGGAATACAGACATAGGAAATGGTGAAGTAAATGGTTTTATGGTTACACTTCCGGAAACCTTCAATCTAGATGTCTATACAACGGTATTTGCATCGGTTCAGGGAGCTAATGATCTGACCGTCTATACCGAAGCATATGACCTGAGAGTGGAAGAAGTATTAAATAATGTGAAAGCGATTGCAACGACAAGAGCTCAGCTTCGGTATAATGAATTATATCAAGAGGGGAACGACCAGATTATACAAGCAGAGCAGGAATTAGCGACTTCCAAAGAGAAAGCTGAGACAGAGCTCCAGCAAGCGATGCAGGCACTGTCTTTCGCTGGTCTTAGTGAAGAAGAATTATCAATAACAAAGGAAAAGTTAATACAGGAACAAGAAGCTGCGAATGCAAAATTTAAAGAAGCAGAGCAAAGCATACTAGAAGCGAAAGAAGACTTGACTAAATTAACCGTTCCAAAATGGTATGTTCTCGATCGTAACAGTTTGGAGTCCTATATAGAATATGAGCAGAACTCGGACCGCATTGGTGCAATTGCTGGTGTGTTTCCTGCTATCTTTTTCTTAGTAGCTGCATTGATCAGCTTAACAACTATGACCAGAATGGTAGAGGAACAAAGGGTACAAATTGGTACACTGAAAGCACTTGGTTACTCCAAGATGTCAATCGCTATGAAATACATGCTGTATGCTCTTTTAGCAACCCTGGGAGGTAGTCTTGCAGGAGCAGCCCTTGGTCTAAAAATACTACCATCCGTTATCATAACTGCATATAAAATCTTATATAGAGGTATACCAGAAGTAATTACCCCTTTTAACACGTACTATGCAACCATAGCTACGGTGCTTTCTGTTCTTACCGTTGGTATTGCAACCTTTATGGCCTGTTACAAGGAGCTGCTGGATAAACCCGCCAGCTTAATGCGTCCGGTTGCACCAAAGAGTGGTAAAAGAGTGTTAATGGAACGCCTTCCTTTTCTATGGAGAATGCTCAGTTTCACTTGGAAAGCAACGGTTAGAAACCTTTTAAGGTATAAAAAGCGTTTCTTTATGACTATCTTTGGTATTGGTGGGTGCATGGCACTATTATTGGTAGGTTTTGGAATTAGAGATTCCATCTTCGTTATCTCCACAAGACAATTCAGTGAACTTATGCTTTATGACGCAGCAGTTACCATGGATAATACTGCAGCTTCCAGCGAAGTTGAAGCACTGGAAACAGAAGTAAAAGAATTGGATCAGATTGCGGCTTCAATTACTGTAAGAAATATTGCGGTTGACCTTGTTTTTGAGGGTACAACCAAGAGTGTAGTTATGTATGTGCCTGAAGAGAGCGAAAAGTTAACCGAGTTTATCGTATTGCGAAACAGAATCGGTCATAGTCCGAACTCCCTGACGGACGACGGGGTTATTCTTACGGAGCATATGGCTAGAATGTTAGGGATAAAGATAGGAGATACCATAGGTATCAAAGAAGGGGACCAAGAGGTCACGACGAAAGTTTCTGCAATCACAGAGAATTACCTGATGCATTATATTTATATAACACCAACCCTTTATCAAAAGCTATTTAATAAAGAAGTACAATATAATGAACTTTTTATTAAACTGGCAGACAGAGGAGAGGATATTGAACAACAGGTGATGAATCAATTGCTCAAATATCCCGCCGCCTCCGGTGTTTCCTATACCAAATATTTTAAAACTATGCTTTCTAATGTCTTGGTTAGTTTAAATATTGTAGTTATTGTGTTGATTGTTGCTGCTGGGGCATTAGCCTTTGTGGTCTTATACAACTTAAACAATATTAATATTAATGAGCGAAGAAGAGAGCTGGCTACCATCAAAGTTCTTGGTTTTTACAGTAATGAAACAGCTGCTTATGTTTACCGAGAAAATATAGTACTTACTTTAATGGGAATCATATTTGGAATTTTCTTTGGAATATTACTGCATCAGTATGTCATAACAACGGTGGAGATTGATATGACTATGTTTGGCAGAAATATTAATCCAAGTAGTTTTGTTTACAGTACGTTATTAACCCTATTCTTCTCGGCTTTTGTTAACTTTGTAATGTTTTTTAAACTCAAAAAAATCAATATGGTGGAATCCTTAAAAAGTATTGAATAATAGGAACTAAGAAGAATATCTTCCTAAATAGTTACGAATGATTAATGATAATTTCTAACAACAAGGTCAGAGCATTCCGGATGTTCCTCAAACCACTTTACTGCATAACTACAAGACAGCTTTGCCTTTAAATTATTTTCTCGTAAATGCGCTACAGCTTCTTCCATTAACTTACCAGCAATCCCTTGCCCGCGTAGAGAGCCATCCACATAAGTGTGATCAATATTGACAATACCTTCTTCCGCTTTTGGAAAGGTAACCACGGCTATCATTTGATTGTTTTCATTGTTAAGATAAATTTTATTGCTATCATGGATAAAATTCATAATTATGCTCCTTTCTGATTTACACTCTTGTTATACCGAGTGTAATAACTATAGCAGAAAATGGTAATAAAGAAAAGTAACAATACAAATTGTTTGTGCCTAACGAATAGAGAGAAAGCACGAATAGCAATGTGCTCCAAACGCAGGTTGACTAAACCTTTCACTTTTGGGATGTTGTTATCCGTACTTTCTTTTTAATTTTTTTATGTTGTGCCTTATTAATATGGCATTGGTTTCACGGCAAAAAGATTTTACGCTGTTAAACCAATAACACTTACTGGACAGCCGTCTTTGGCTTCTTCGGCATTTTTTTCAGCATCCTTTGGGATATCTCCCTCGATTGCTTGTGAAATATCATTTTCATTGTAGCTGAAAACCTCTGGGCAGATATCAATGCATAATCCACAGCTAATGCAGCCATCCTGGTCAACAAATGCTTTCATGAGGCTTCTCCTTTCAAAAATTATTAAATTCTTGTATAGTATGGCATGTTCTTTAAAAGATTATTCCATAAGATCCAAACTGCTCAGCCATTAGCATAATTTCGCTTCACTATATAAATTCTGGATTGACAGTGAAGTTAGAAACAGATAATATTGAAAAAATGTTTTGCATCTATCATTATTAATTCATGTGTTATGATTAAGTTTTGAGGTTTGGTAGTTGATACTTTACTATATATTAATGTAAATATTAAGTTTTGAATATAAGAGGAGAGTTTATGTTTGAAAAAGAATACTGGAAGCCAGGGAATATGCTTTATCCAATACCTGCTGTAATGGTAAGCTGTGGCAGCATGGAGAAACCCAACATTATTACTGTCGCGTGGGCAGGAACAATTTGTTCCAATCCTGCCATGGTATCTATTTCTGTACGAAAAGAACGTTATTCCTATGATCTGATTAAAGAGAGTAGGGAGTTTGCAATTAATCTTGTTACAAAAGACCTTGTAAAACAAGCAGATTATTGTGGTGTGCGATCTGGCAGAGACGGAGATAAGTTCAAGGCAATGAAGTTAACTCCTATGGCAGGAAATGACATTTCTGCTCCAATTGTTGCAGAATCACCAGTTAACATTGAATGCGTTGTTAAGGATATTATTCCGCTTGGAACTCATGATATGTTCCTGGCGGAAGTAGTTAGAGTTGGGGTTGATAAACGTTTTATGGATGAAAATGGACGCTTTCATTTAAATCAATCTGGACTAATTGTCTATTCACATGGCGAGTATTATGGATTAGGCGAATTACTTGGGAAATTTGGTTACTCGGTGAGAAAGAAGAAATAGAATTTGATTAATATTTTTTGAAATTGGGCATTAGAAAGTGTGAATACAACTTCTTATGCCCAATATTTGATAATAAAAGAAACGAAAAAGAAAAGTTAAGGTCTATTGTAATTAGTATCAAAGTAATCCGTTAAGCGAACAGGACCTTCCAAGACTTCACGCCCTACATAAAGCGTTCGATCTGGCTTTGTCATAATCGCCCATTTAACTAAGGATATCGTGCCATTTCGTATCTCTATGCCAGTAATGCATCGTGGATGAACACAGCTGCCATCATTAAAGTAATGCACTTCATTTGGTTGTGGAAATACAGGTCGATGTGTATGCCCGCAAATCATGAATTGATTCTTTTGCTTTGACCAATCCATTAAATGCTTTTCAACGTTATTTTTTTTGCTATCATTTTTCGAAGTACTTGTCGGATCTTTTATCCCAATCAGCTCAAGAGGTCCCCAAAGGTATCGAACAAGAAAGCGAGATAACTTCCATAACTTATCATTTAGAAAGTCTGCTTGATGACCATGGGTAAGGAAGATGGTATTTCTTGTATTTTGATAACTTAATACTAAGCCTTCCTCTATTTTTATACCTGGAAATAATGCTACTTTTGAATTAAGACTATCACAGTAGAAGGATTGGCATTTTGTCTGCACGTATTTCTGATCCCTTTTTATTATGTCGTGATTTCCATAAATCATAAATAATCGATTATCTCTATAGAACAGTGACATTAACCAGTAAGCATCACTATGGGCATTAATTATGTCATCAATATTTCTGTTTTCCCAAAGTTCATCGCCATCCCCCAGCTCAATATAAGAAAAATCATTTTCATAATAGTAATACATTGCGGCAAAATAGAGATTTTGATTGCCCGAAAAGTTATCTCCCCAGCTGCCATTACCTCTATGACAGTCGCTCATAATAATAATGCGGGAGGTATCATCAAATGGTATCACCTTTGAAGTCGCAAGAACCTTTGATAAACGCTTAGTTACAGACAAAAACTCACTCCCTTCTCATTACTACATTAATCTTCTAAATGTCCTTTTAATTTACTATAAGATTCAAAAGCTCCCATTGGACGGCCAATTGTCATGATTCGGCTATACATATTAGGAGATTCATCTCGCGTAAGTTCAAGTTTATCGAGAGTATCCGTATATTCAGAGGTTAATTGGCTGTAAGAAGTACACAGACTTTCATTATTGCGTTGCATAATATAGTCTGTAAATGCAGTTCTTGTCAGTGGTTGCTTCGTATGAGGCTTATCATAATGTATATTAACCCTATAACCTTGCACGCTGAATTCATCCTCTGTATATCCTGCTTTTCTTAGTGCAACAGCAAAGACATTTGCCATTTTTCTGTCATATAAATCTAGAGTAATATCCATAGTTATTTCCTTGGGATGAGAGAACTCTCCTAATTTAAATCCTGTTAACCACCAGTGATATGCACTTCTAGTGAAGAGTAGATTTCCATTTTTACGGAGTGCAAAAGACATATTAATACATTCCTCATCCTTAGGCGCATGGTAGAAGGTTCCGTTAAAAAAGCCGGGGATGTTAAGATTAGGTCCTGTAGTATAATAAATGCCGACCTCCCCTCCAGTATTCATACCATATTGACCTTTCCATAATTCTATGAGCCATTTTCGCCCATCGTACTCAAAGGTTATCGGTTCGCAATCTATAATCATACTAAATGCAGCACTTGCTTCATCATATAATCTGCAATAGCCAAATTCACGCTGCCAGGGGTTTAGAATTGAATAGAAGAGATCTTGATTGGGTTCATACGCAAACCCAAAGGTTTTCAGTTCTTCGTTCAACTCAGCTACACGCTCAGGTTCATCACCAATAATTTTAGTGAACGGTGGAATCACTTCGCGTTTGTTCTTCTTTTTCCTCTTTGTAAAGAAAAGTACAAAGGACAGTCCTAACACCATGATTAAGCCAACAATTACAAGAATTACTAAGTCCAATGAAAAAGTTGTTGTTATAACAGCGGCGACCTGGTTTGGACAAAACGTAAACAACAAAAGCATATACTTTGCTCCTTTCATATATATTCACTGGTCATAGTCGGTTTACTGCCAAACAAAACAGTCACGAAAGATCAGTTATATACCATAATATTCGTAATAGTGCAGTGTTGTTCAAAGGAAAAGCAATAGATAATAAATTGATATAGAAAGAGTTCTAAAAACAGTGAGAGAGGAATAAAAGAGTAAAAAAACTGTTGAATCAAAGAAGAAATAACGGCTACTTTGATTCAACAGTCTCATAGATCAAATATGACAACTAAATTCACTTATTAATGAAATATAATTGTATTTTAAATTAAAATAACTTAAATTAGTATTTTTTTATTAACTAAGTAAAATATAGAGTAAGAATTATTATTCTTCCTTCTCCGTTACTTTAATGGCATCTTTGAAACCTTTCGAATAGTAGATTTGATAATCGGAGGTAATAAAGACGGCATAGGTATCCGGTAAAGTTTCTATGAACTCAAGTCCTTTTCCCAACCCTAAATGAAAACAGGTTTTACTAAGGCCCTCACCATCAACAGAGTATTTAGATAGTATTGTTACAGATAATAACCCGTTCTGAATTGGATATCCGGTTTTTGTATCTAAAATGTGATGATAGATGATATCGTCTTTTTCAAAGAAACGTTCGTATATTCCAGAGGACCCTACAGATAAATCAGAAATATCCATAACCGCAACGGTTTCATTCCGATCAGCAAAGGGCTTTTGTATTCCAATATGAAAAGGTGTACCATCTGGCTTGGTACCTACGCAGAGGACATTGCCTCCAAGGTTAATGATGGCACTTTCAACACCTTGCGACTTAAGGTATTCTTTGACACGATCTGCGATATAACCTTTTGCAATTCCACCAAGATCTAATCGAACCTCATCATTTTCAAAGCTTACTGTTTTATCTTTTAAATGAATATACTTGTAATTCACAAGGGGAAGTGCTTTCTCAAGCTGTTGCTCTGTGGGAATTACTGGAGGATCGGATAGGAAATCCCAAATAGAGGATACTGGTTCAATTGAAATATCAAATCCACCCTCGGATATATCTCCGTAATATAAGGCTTTCTCTATAATATCTGCTAAATCTTCAGAAATTTGATAAGCACCGTCAACTTGAGGTAGAAGTCTATGATTTAAGGCATATAATTCACTGGTTTCGCTGGTTCGCGAAAACACCTCTTCATATTTCGCGATTAATTCAAAACATCCATCCAGAATATCCTGATCCTGCTTGTCATAGAGATTAATTGTAACCACCGTACTTAATAATAACTCCGTTCTCGTAATATATTCCTTTTCTCCCTGATCCACACTCTCTCCTGGAG
>JAFACO010000260.1 GCA_023425485.1 Bacillota bacterium | reverse complement strand
AATGGATTAGGTGTTCCTTGATACCAAACCGTTCTTGTACAAGATCGGCAACAAACTGTGCATCTTCAAGGCAATCACCATGGCTGATAAATACGATTTCGTTTTGGGTATTATCCTCTTTCACTCTGACTTCCATCTGATCGACTAATGCAGTTAGCGCCTTTTTTCTTCCTCGAACGTTGTGTAATGGGATAAGCTTACCTTCATTATTCACATAGAGAATTGGCTTAACATTTATTAAAGTACCAATGATTGCACTTGCTTTGGAAACTCTGCCACCGCGATGTAAGTGAAAAAGATCATCGACAGTGAATAGGTGGCATAGATTAAGTTTATTTTGCTCTAACCATTCGTAGGCTTCCTCTATTGTTGAACCATTTTCTTTTAGTTGGACTGCTTTATGTACCAGCAGACCTTCACCAAGAGAAGCACAAAGGGAATCTACTACTAGAATTTTTGCTCCTTCGCGTTCGTCGCAGAGTTCTCTAGCAACAGTAGCAGAAACAGAACAACTACCGCTTAGGGCAGAAGAAAAAGCAATATGCAAGACATCATAACCTTGATCTAATAAACCATTAAAGATTATTCTGGCGTGCTCGGGATTTACCGCCATAGTTGTTGGAAGAGCACCCTGTCTCATAATATTATAAAATTCAGTTGGTGTTAATTTGTTTTCATCTCCGTAAATAGTTCCATTTAAATTGTAATATAAGGGCAGGAGGCTAACGTTATGCTTCTGCAAATAATCTTCCGGTAAATCGGAAGTGGTATCGGTCGTAATAATAAAGTTCTTCATTGCTTTGGCCAATCCTTTCTTTTTGATTATTATATATTCAATCAAAAGATTACTATCTCTTGTCAAGGTAGTAATGATAACGATATGTCACATTATATCATACTATAAATGCTTGTTTCAATATGTATTATGCCATAATAAGGAACTTATTATTTTATAACAGTTTAGCCTTATAAGATTTTGATAAATAAGCATGTGAAAGCGAGCTTTCCCCTGCTTATTGTATCAAAATCCTGCATGGCTAAACTGTTATAAAAAAGTCTTTTCTTATTTGGATTATTATGCTATAATGTGTAGAAGTAAAACGATGCTAAGGAGGCAAATCATGAAGCATATCAAGACTTTGAACACAAGAAACCTCAAAGACACCTTGAAAAAGGGTGGCTGTGGAGAGTGTCAAACATCATGTCAATCAGCTTGCAAGACATCCTGCACAGTTGGCAATCAGAGCTGTGAAAACAAATAGTTGAATGTACATAGAGGGTGACTTAAGTCACCACAGAATGCACTATCTGAATCTGGTTCAGCATTTACATGAAATGACGAAACTGAAGGTGTCTTAAGACGAACGTGTATCTTGAGGCACCTTTTGTATCATTATGGGGCTGCCTTAAAATATTCTTATTTTAATAAGGATATTTTAAGCCAGTCCCCATTCGTTGTGAAATAAAAGCATTTTAATCATGCGTGCCCGTGGGCCGCAAGCTCTGCAATTAATTGCAGTATTGTTAGGGAGGAATAACAGTGGTTTACCAATTTAAGAGTAATGGATATAATATCGTGTTAGATGTTAATAGCGGTATGATCCATGTAGTTGATGACTTGGCATATGATATCATAGGTCTATATGAGAAGAACAGCAAAGGAGATATTATCACCTCAATGGTGGAGAAATATTCCTGTCCAGAACATATGGCTAAAATTACGGATAATCAAGAGGACTTTACGGAGAATATCGAAGCTCTTGTAAATCAGATTCAAGAAGTAATTGGAGATATTGAGGAACTAATAAAAGATGGTGCTCTATTTACTAAGGATCTTTATGAAGAGTATATAAAAGATTTTAAACAGCGTTCTACTGTCGTAAAGGCACTTTGCTTACATATTGCCCATGACTGTAACCTTGCCTGCAAATATTGTTTTGCAGAGGAAGGTGAGTACAAAGGTCATCGCGAGCTTATGAGCTATGAAGTTGGTAAACAGGCGATAGACTTCTTAATTGCCAATTCCGGTAAACGAAGAAACCTTGAAATAGATTTCTTTGGTGGTGAACCATTAATGAATTTCCAAGTGGTGAAGGACCTGGTGGCTTATGGAAGAAGTCTGGAAGAAGCCAATAATAAGAAGTTTCGTTTTACCTTAACAACTAACGGCGTTCTGTTAAATGATGATGTTATGGAATTTGCCAACAAAGAAATGAGCAATGTAGTTCTTAGTATTGATGGACGTAAGGAAGTCAATGACCGTATGCGTCCAAGCAGGAACGGTAAAGGCAGTTATGATTTGATTGTACCTAGATATCAGAAGCTTGCGGAAAGCAGAAACCAAACAAATTATTATGTAAGAGGTACCTTTACCCATAATAATTTAGATTTTAGTGAGGATGTAAAGCATCTCGCTGATCTTGGATTTAAACAAATATCAGTGGAGCCAGTTGTTGCATTACCGGAGGATGCCTACTCAATTACAGAAGAGGATCTTCCAAAATTATTTGAAGAATATGATAAATTGGCTCAATTGATTTTAGAATATAAGAAAGAAGGAAAGGATTTTAACTTCTTTCATTTTATGATTGATCTATCTGGTGGCCCCTGTGTTGCAAAACGCTTATCTGGATGCGGCTCAGGCACGGAATATTTGGCAGTAACACCTTGGGGTGACCTATATCCCTGTCATCAATTCGTTGGTGAAGCAGAGTTTTTAATGGGAAATGTCTACGAAGGGGTAAAAACACCGGAGTTAAGAGATGAGTTTAAACTTTGTAACGTGTATTCCAAAGAGAAGTGCAAGAACTGTTTTGCAAAATTTTATTGCAGCGGTGGATGTTCTGCAAACTCCTTTAAGTTCCACGGCGATATTAACAATACCTATGATATCGGCTGCGAGCTAATGAAAAAACGTGTGGAATGCTCTATCATGATACAAGCTGCGATGGCTGAATAAATTGAAAATCAAGATTTTTCAGTCGGTGAATTTGTGCAGGTGCTCAAATTTATAGTATTTGGCAGCATGTTCATGAGGGGATAATTTGGGGGACTCCATGGAAAATTGGGTTTTAAAGAATAAAAAAGCAGACTTTAATCTCATTATGCAGGAATGTAACGTGAGTGAGGTTATTGCAAGGTGTCTTGTAAATAGAGGGTTAGAATCTACAAAAGATATGAGAGCCTTTCTTTATCCGGAAATAGAAGAACTTTATGACTATAGCCTGATGAAGGATATGAATAAAGCAACGGATTTATTGGCAGATAGAATATCAAGGGGTAAACATATCAGGATTATAGGTGACTATGACGTGGATGGGGTAATATCAACCTACATTCTATTTCAGACCTTGTCAAAACTAGGTGCAAAGGTGGATTATGAAATACCGGATCGAATTAAGGATGGGTATGGAGTTAATTCAAGAATTGTAGAGGCAGCGCATCAGGATCAGGTCGATACTTTGCTTACCTGCGATAATGGTATTGCTGCCATGGAACAGGTGGAATTAGCAAAACGTCTGCAAATGACGGTTGTTATAACAGACCACCATAGCTTGGTGCAGACGACCGAAGGAGAAATTGTTCTACCGATAGCCGATGCCATAATAAATACAAAGCGCATAGACTGTGAATATCCTTTTAAAGGTTTATGCGGCGCGGCAATTGCTTATAAATTATGTATTTCTCTGGTACATCAATTGAATTTAGAAAATGGGGAAGAATTTCTCCTTGAATTAATGTCCTATGTAGCAATTGCGACTGTTTGTGATGTTATGGATTTGATAGAAGAGAATCGTATTATTGTTCATCATGGACTTACGCTTCTAAAGAAAACGAAAAATCTTGGATTATTGGCACTTATTGAAGCAAGTAAAGTCGATATCACACAACTTTCAGCCTTTCATTTAGGATTTGTCCTTGGTCCGTGTCTGAATGCTTCCGGTAGGCTGGATACTGCTAAAAAAGGCTTGGAACTACTTCTTTCAAAGGCAAAAGAAGAAGCAGTCACATTGGCTGCCGAGGTAAGAGCTTTAAATGATCTGCGTAAGGATATGACGGCGCAGAATGTAGATAAGGCAATTCAGTTAATAGAAAGCAGTGAACTAAAGAATGATAAAGTATTGGTAGTTTTATTAGAGGATTGTCATGAAAGTATCGCAGGAATAATTGCAGGAAGAATAAGGGAGAAATATAGCAGACCTGCCATTATTTTGACTGCAGGAGATCATTGTATCAAGGGTTCCGGACGCTCAATGGAAGCATACAATATGGTAGCAGAGTTACAAAAGTGCGGTGAACTCTTTATCAAGATGGGCGGGCATCCGATGGCAGCGGGGTTATCCATTTTACCTGAAAATGTGGAAGTATTAAGAAAAGTACTTAATGCCAATACCACATTAACCTGGGAGATGCTAGTTCCTAAGGTAACCATAGATATTCATCTTCCACTTGGCTTTATCAATGAGGAATTGGTGGAAGAACTAAGACTATTAGAGCCTTTTGGAAAAGCCAATGAGAAACCGCTCTTTGCTGAGAAAGATTTAAAAATAAAATCAGCTTTTATCATAGGTAAAAATGCCAGTGGGTTAAGATTAAGAGTAGAAAATCAGTATGGTAGAGAACTTGATGCTGTTTATTTTGGAAATGTAAATGATTTTTTTGAATACATTGGGAATACTTATGGAAGTCAGGAAGCAGAAAAGCTTAAGACAGGACGTGGTTTTAGTGGAACCATATCAGTAACTTATTTCCCTAAAATAAATGAGTACAATGGTTTTAGAAGCATACAACTCATGATTCAAAACTATAGATAGCATGAAAATAATGGAAAAATAAGAACTTTAACTACAACGAAATACTGATTTTTAAATCGATTTATGAAATATTCTTTACGTAATAATAAATATAGTGATATAATTAGCATCAAATCAATATTTTTGTAATCCAATAGAATGAGTTAAAATGGGTTGGTTTGAGAAAAGTCGAGAAAGGCATGGTTTTATAGAATGAAAAAGATAGAAGAATATGTGAGAAGTATACCAGATTTTCCGGAGCCAGGAATTGTATTCCGTGATGTAACAAGTATTTTACAGGATAAGGATGGGTTAAGACTTGCAATTGATCAGATGCAAGAGCTTTTAGTTGGTCTTGATATTGACGTAATTGCTGGACCAGAATCCAGAGGCTTTATTTTTGGTGTGCCAATTGCTTATAATTTAAATAAACCCTTTATTCCAATTCGTAAAAAAGGTAAATTACCTTGTGAAACAATTTCTATGGATTATGATCTTGAGTATGGTAAGGCTACAATTGAAATGCACAAAGATGCAATTAAGCCTGGTCAAAAAGTAGTTATTGTGGACGATTTGATTGCTACTGGTGGTACAATCGAAGCAATAACTAAGTTAATTGAATCCTTGGGTGGTGAAGTTGTTAAGATTATCTTCCTTATGGAATTAAAAGGCTTAGAAGGCCGCAAGAAGCTGGAAGGCTATGACGTTGAAGCTGTAATTCAATATGAAGGCAAGTAATTCCAAGAAATAATACAACGATTTCTTAATTCAAGGTTATAAAAAGTGCCATGTGCAATAATGGAGGTTTAACTATGGAGGAACATAAAGAATTCGCGGGAAATGAAATTGATTATAATGCAGATACCAACGTACCTGCTGATTTTACTGCGCCTGAAATTCTTTATAAAGAATTGATTGATAAAATAAAGAGCTATCACCCTTCTGCAGATATTTCCTTAGTGGAGAAGGCTTATCAGCTTGCTGATAATGCCCACAAGGATCAGCTGCGTAAATCAGGAGAGCCTTACATCATTCATCCTCTGTGTGTAGCCAACATACTTGCTGATTTGGAACTTGATAAGGAAACCATTATAGCAGGTATTCTGCATGATGTTGTAGAAGATACAGTGTTAACCAATGAACAGATTACTGCCATGTTTTCCGAGGAAATTGCACTTCTGGTGGATGGCGTAACAAAGTTAACACAGTTAAATATGGATAAAATAGAACTTCAAGCTGAGAATCTTAGGAAAATGTTTCTTGCCATGGCAAAGGACATCCGTGTTATTTTGATAAAACTTGCTGACCGTCTGCACAACATGAGAACCTTAAAATTTATGGTTCCCGAAAAACAGAAAGAAAAAGCAAGAGAGACCATGGATATCTATGCGCCAATTGCACAGAGACTTGGTATCAGTAAAATTAAGATAGAACTCGATGATCTTTCTCTTAAGTATCTTGAACCAGAGGTATACAAGGATCTGTCAGAAAAAATTGCAACAAAGAGAAGTGAAAGACAGGCCTATATTGATAGTATTGTGGATGAAGTAAGAGAGCATGTGGAAGCAGCAGGTATTCAAGCAAAAATAGACGGTCGAATTAAGCATTTTTTTAGTATTTATAAGAAAATGGTAAATCAAAATAAGACACTGGAGCAAATTTTCGACTTATTTGCAGTACGAATTGTTGTGGATTCCGTTAAGGATTGCTATGCGGCACTGGGTGTAATTCATGAAATGTATAAACCAATTCCTGGACGTTTTAAAGATTATATTGCAATGCCAAAGCCAAATATGTATCAGTCCCTTCATACAACCTTAATTGGACCTCAAGGTGCTCCCTTTGAAATACAGATTCGTACTTATGACATGCATCGTACCGCAGAATTTGGTATTGCTGCCCATTGGAAATATAAAGAGGGGCAAGATGGTAAGGATAATCCTGAAAAGGCAGAAGAAGAGAAATTAACCTGGCTCCGCCAAGTCCTGGAATGGCAAAGGGACATGTCGGATAACAAAGAATTCTTGAGTTTGATTAAAAGTGACTTTGACCTCTTTTCAGACAGTGTATATGCC
>JAFACO010000237.1 GCA_023425485.1 Bacillota bacterium | reverse complement strand
ACTTAATTCTCAGGGTAATCCGTATTTACAGTTTATACAAACCTGTACGGATCATAACATTTTAACTCTATCGGAAATCGAAGCCTACCTTGAAGATTTTAAGAAAGATAATAATTTATCCTCCGCTGCAGTGGATGCTTTAAAAACAGGTGACATTGATCGTATAATTTCAATTTTTGTGGACAAACAGGATCCACTGGTTTACGAATGTATTGGTCTAGTAATACGCAATATGGTTCGTTTTATTGATAGTAACGTTATTTTAAAACGTGCATATAAAGTCCCTGTTCATTCCTTTGGAGCACTTGCTTCACAAAGAATGATTGGTGATCACGAGTTTTTTGTTGGTATATCCAGTGAAGCAAATGAACTTCTTCAAATTGCTAACCCCTTTGCAAAAGAAAGTTTTAACAGCATGGATGAGGACTCCTTTGATTCAGTATGTGAGTTTATAAACTGCTCCAATGGCTTATATGCTTCAAAATTAAGTCATGAGAACATACATATTGATACGACTCCTCCCTTATATTACTCCAATCAAAAGATAACAACAGAAGGCGAACTCCAAGTAGTTCCAATTGTAATCAATGGTGACCAAGTTAACTTAGTTGTAGCGGTTAATCAGCCGCTTAGTGTAGCTTAGGAGGGGAAATAGTATGGCTAAAATTCTTTTAGTGGATGATTCTAAAACATCACGAAAAATATTAAAGGGAATTCTTGAAGAGAGTGGTCACGAAATCATTGGGGAGGCTGTTAACGGTGAGGATGGTATCGCCAAATATAAAGAGCTTAAACCTGAACTCACTACAATGGATATCACAATGCCTGTATTAGATGGTCTGGAAGCCTTAAGACAGATTATGGAATATGATAAATCAGCAAAGGTAATCATGGTAACAGCAGCTGGACAAAAATCAAAAATGGTGGATGCAATTAAATTTGGTGCTGCAGAGTTTTTAGCAAAACCTTTTGAAAGTTCGCAGATTATAACCATCGTAAATAAAACCTTAGTTTAAGTTAGTAAGCTTTTTTTCGTGCTGAATATGAAACACTTATCTTAACATAATAATATAAAAAGAAGGAACGTATAACAAACTTTTATCCGTTCCTTCTTTTTATGAATTCAATGCTTATTAAATATTTCCTCTTTATCGATTTACTTTCTTATTTATGGTTGACTAGGTATAATGATTGCGGCAATAATATAAGCAATAATACCAAAACCAGCAGTTAAGCCTAAGACTACCCAAAGTAAGCGGATTACAGTTGCATCAATATTTAAATAATTAGCAAGGCCACCGCAAACGCCACTTATCATCTTATCACTTGTTGAGCGATATAATTTTTTCGGTTCCATAAAGTTACCTCCTTCCATTCTTATTATCTACATTCCCATCAATTAAAATCTACTGTAATTTTACCAATTCCACATTCTAAATTCAACTGGTTATCAGTCGCATTATTCTCGATATTATCAAAACGATGATGACTATATCCATCAATTTCTATATCGCCAATGCCAACATCAAATTTATAATTGTAATCGTTTTTATCACCATTAAGCAATAAACTAACATCCCCAACTCCAGTTTCAATGGAATTGTCACCTAATACAGTACCTTCAACTTCAATTTTGCCAACTCCACATTCCAAATCAATGTCTTTTAAGTTAACATTTTTGAGCACCATTTCACCTGCTCCAACTCTATATTTTGAACTATTAGTTAAATTTAATTCATTTACAGATAATCTTCCTGCATCCACATTAAAGTCTCCTGTAGTAGCATGGATTGTATTTGCTTCTACCTCACCTGCAGAGATATCTAATCGAAATGTTCCTGCAACAAAATCCTTGGGTATTGTGATTGTAATTTGAGGTATATTCTCCTCTCTCCAACCAAATAACCCCTTTAACTGAAATCTGCTGCCAAATAATTGAATACTATTCGTTTCATTGGTACGAATATACCAAGTTCCCTCTGCTACATAGGATTCCAGTTCATCCTTTAACAAATTTACTGCATTTATTGAAAAGTTATTACCTTCAATGATTTCTACGTCACCATAGGCGATTTCAAAATCAATATGCTCAACCCCAGTGTAGGTTCCCTCAGTGGTTGCTATCCTTACATCATTATCAAAAGGATTAGCTGCTACGACAATTATTAGTATTGCTATACCAAAAAATAACGATAACAATCCAATGGAAAGCCATATCTTTGAAAATGTTCTCATGCCATCGCCCCCCTATTCTTAAATGGTAATCTACATATGTCAATAAAGAAGCGAAACATTGCTGGTAATACTTTTCTGCAAATAAAAATACAGAATAATGTGAGTAACATCCCAAGTCCAAACAGAATTAAACTGACACCTACAAATAATATACCAATTAGTGGTACACTTAATTGTATCAATCCATAGAAGAATACAGCAATTCCAGATACAATTAATGCAATACCTGCAACACCAAAGCCAAGTAGTATTCCTAGCACTGCACAAACTAATCCGAATACAACTCCAAGAATGGATAAGAATACTGGAAACCAAATTGGACTGGTTAGTAATGCAATGATAATAATAACTGTTCGATTCGAGGTGTTTCCTCCTGAAGTACTACTATTGGTGTTACGATAATTTGAATCTCCTTTTGTTTCATAATAGGCCCGTTGCGTTTTATCTTCTTCCTTGCTTTCCTCCTGCGCCTTTGATGCAGCTCCCACAACTTCATACTTTTCTTCCTTGTAAATGGTATCCTGATACCCCTTTTCCGTGTAGTATCCTCTGCTTTCACGTTCGTCAGGATTTGCACTTAGATCTGCCTTGATAATCGCAGCAACTTTTGCAGGTGAACCGAGTTCCTTTATAATATCTTCTTCACGCTCTTCGCCGGCATCTTCAAAATATCCGTTGTAATAACGCAGTGCTTCCTCTCGCTCTTCTGAAGGAATATCTGGCAATAGTTGCTCGAGTTCCTTCATAAATTCCAGCTTTGTCATCTATTTCACTCCCTCCATAATATCATTGATCTTTTTAATATATACTTCCCATTCATCGTAATATAGTCTTAATTGTGCCATTCCTTTGTCTGTGATTTTATAATAACGGCGATTTCTACCTCCAAATTCCAAATCATATACTTCCAGGCACTCTTCTTTCTGGAGCCTTCTAAGAACCGGGTATAGTGTGCTCTCTGATATTTCAATTGCCGTTCGAACATCCTGGGTTATTTTATAACCGTAGGTTCCATCCGGTTCCTTAGATACAACAGCGAGAACAATAGCATCGAGTAATGCTGAACCGGTATTAAATATCATAGGATCAACTCCTTCCTTATCAAATTATAATATTATTACTAAAGTTATATTGTTAATTTAATAATACTATACAACGTATAATATTATATGTCAATATAGAGAATGATTAATATTTGATTAGAGGACTCTAATAAAAAAGCAGTACCAAAAGTTTTATCTTCTAGTACTACTTCATATATTACAACACTATTTATTTTATTGAATTACAATTACTTACACTTATAGGTATGCTCCAAGTGATAGTGGAACGGTAATATAATTGTTGCAATGTTCTTATGCTTACTTAGGTTCTGGCTTAAGAAATAGGTCGTCTGGTTATGCAGGATATTATCGTACCAATGCTCTGTTATAAACTTAAGAATAATTACAGAGATATTCTCACCATGCTTTAGTTCTTTTTCCCTTTGGGATAGGTATTCATCCATTGGTTTAATAATATCACGATAAGGTGTCTCAATAATTTTTAGTTCAATCGGTATTTTTAACTCTTCCCACTGTTCCCTAAGAACTCTTGCATGTTCCGGATGACGGCAAACATGCAGAGCTGTTATATTATTTGAAATTGAATTTGCATAATTAATTGCCTTTAAGAATGGTTTGTTAATATCATGTACCATCATGATGCAATGTGTAGTGGATACTACATCCTTATCATAATAAGGATAGAAGGAATTTAACTTTAACTCCTTACTAATGGATGCATAATGACGTTGCACTGACCACATTGCAATCATAATAGTTGGAAGTGCAATTGCAAGTAACCAGGCACCATCCATAAATTTGGTATAGAATACAATAACGGAAACTACAAGAGTAACAATAGCTCCAAAGCCATTGATAGCAGCTTTGTATTGCCAATGCTT
>JAFACO010000229.1 GCA_023425485.1 Bacillota bacterium | reverse complement strand
GTAGGAAATACAGAGATTTTTCAGATTAGTGTCTCTTCCATAAGTGCTGAAGATTCCTATCGCATAGTAGAGGCAATGCAAACCGTTGCACCACAAATCATCAAAGAGATTAAGCAGACAGCGATTATCAGTGTGGTAGATCCTGTAACAATGCCCCTAGGACCCTCTGCTAATAATGTAATGAGGAACACCATACTTGGAGGTATGCTAGGATTTTTAATGGCAGCTTTTGCTTCCTTTGTTTGGGAATTAGTTGATGTTAATGTGAAAAGCAAAGAAGAGCTTTTAAAGAAATATAGCTTACCGGTGCTTGGAACAATCCCAAATTATAATGAATACAGGCAAAGATTTAGGTTTTTAAATATTCTTCCGCCAATTCGAAAACTAAGACTAAAAGGCACTACCTTAAAAGGTGTGGACAGTGAAAAGAAATTCGCAGTGCATGAGGCATATAACGAATTTAGAGCTAACCTGCGGTTTACTGTATATAAAAATGATTGTAAAAAACTGATTATCAGCAGTCCTGTTCCAGAGGATGGAAAAAGTACCACCAGCTCTAATATTGCTATTTCCATTGCCCAGACAGGTGCTAAGGTGTTATTAATTGATTGCGATTTAAGAAAAGGTAAAATTCACAATATCTTTAATCTAAAGAGTGTACCTGGACTTAGTGATGTTTTATCCGGTATGGCTTCAGATGATGAGGTCCTACTTAAAACCAAATATGATAATCTTCGAGTAATCCCATTAGGTGTTATTCCACCCAATCCAACTGAACTACTTGGTAGTGCTAGCATGGAGGAGTTAATAAAGCGTATGGAGAAAAAATTTGATTACATCATTATTGATTCCCCGCCTGTTAATGTAGTATCCGACGTACTAAGCCTTGTAAGTCTGGTGGATGGAATTGTTATTGTTGTACGTGAAGGTATTACTTCTCATCCGAATATTTCAAATGCACTTACCAAGTATAAATTAGCAGAAGCCAATATCCTGGGCTTTGTAATTAATGGCATATCCTTAAATCAAAGTAAAAGGTCAAGGTCACGCCATTATTACTATAAGAAATAATATGGAAGATCTTCATACCCACCTGTTACCAGGAATTGATGACGGTGCTGCCACCGTCACTGAAACTTACCAATTAATTGAGAGTCTTAGAAAACAGTCCGTGACAACTGCCGCGTGTACACCACATTATAATCCGGCAGAAATATCCCTGACTGAGTTTCTTGAAAATAGAACAAGGTCTTTGAATTCTTTAAAGGAGGCTAAGATCAGCTTACTCACCGGGAGTGAAGTAGCCCTGAATGAATATTTATTTCATTATACCGATCTTAGCCCCTTATGTATTGGTCCAACACGATATATTCTTATTGAGCTCCCTTTTGACCGAAGCTTTAAAGAAGAAGTGTTTGTATGGTTGGAGAGATTGCTAAACTATTATAACGTAGTACCGATAATCGCTCATATTGAAAAATATCCTGCTGCAAAAAGTAAGAGAACTATCCTAAAACTAAAGCAATTAGGATGTGTAATTCAAATGAATGCAAGTTCTATTGTACAGAAAAAAACCAGAAAAAGAGCCCTTAACTTAGTAAAAAAAGGTTTTATTGAGATAATTGCAAGTGATTGTCATAATCTGACGAAAAGACCGCCAGAATTAGGTGCTGCTTATGAAATACTTAAATTGAAGTTTGGAATTAGTTATGTACAGCAATTAATAAAAAATGGAGAGTTCATTATTGAAGACATACCGTTAAAGGACAAAAGTGAATACCTTTTTGAATAGAAATTCGATAGTTATATTGGGTTGATTAATAAGCCTTCTGGGTGAGTTATGGAACCATCGGGGTATTTTCACATAAAATGTATAGAAGCTAGGTAGCTATTGTTTCCTCCTGTTTATCAGGAACGGAGTTGCGAAATGGAAGTACTTTATGAATAAAAAACGCATTTATCTTTCTTCACCGCATATGAGTGAGGAAGGATATGAAAATTTTTATATACAGGAAGCCTTTACTTCAAACTGGATTGCTCCGCTGGGAAATAACGTGGTCCAGTTTGAACAAGAGCTTTGTCAAATGGTAGGCATTCCATTTGCAACTGCGCTATCCTCTGGAACCGCAGCGATTCATATGGCATTAAAAGCAGCTGGGGTAGGGGCAGGCGATTATGTGCTCTGTCAATCTTTAACCTTTAGTGCGACTGCTAACCCAATTATTTATCAAAATGCTATACCGGTTTTCATTGATAGTGAGGAAGACACCTGGAATATGAGCCCTAGGGCATTGGAGGAAGCACTAACTTCTTATGAGAAGAAAGGGATTCTACCCAAAGCGGTTATTGTGGTTCATTTATATGGTTTGGCAGCTGATATGGATCAAATACAGTCCATATGCAAAAGCAGAGGAATTACTCTGATTGAGGATGCGGCGGAAAGTCTTGGAAGTCTTTATAAAAACCAAATGACCGGAACCCTGGGAGACTATGGAATCTATTCCTTCAATGGCAATAAAATCATTACCTCCTCAGGCGGCGGTATGCTGGTATCTGCAAAGGAAGAGAGAATAAAAAAGGTTAAATTCTGGGCGACTCAGTCAAGGGATGCAGAAAAATATTATCAGCACAGTGAGCTTGGATATAACTACCGCATGAGTAACGTACTTGCGGGAATTGGAAGAGGGCAATTAAAGGTACTGCATAAGAGAATCGAGCAGAAGCGACAGATATTTGAACATTACAAAAAAGAGCTGGCGTCCTTAAAGGATATAACCTTCATGCCCATCAATGATTGGAATCAACCGAATTACTGGTTAAGTTGTATACGTTTAAAGGGAGAATTTAAGCCACGGGATCTCATTCTTGCCTTGGAAAAGGAGAATATTGAGGCAAGACATATATGGAAGCCAATGCATTTACAGCCCTTTTATAAAGAATATGACTTCTATGGCAATCAGGTAGCAGAACGGATTTTCTTGGATGGAGTTTGCTTACCCAGTGATACGAATATGACCCCAGAGGATCTGCAGCTGGTCACAGATACTATAAAGAAATTGTGGAGTTAAGGATATGAAAGAAAGAAAAGCATTCTATAAGAAATATGTGAAGCGTAGGTTTGACTTTGTAATAGCATTTTTCTCTATCCTTATACTGCTGCCAGTATTTCTCCTTATATCAGTACTTGTTTTACTATTTCAGGGTTGGCCCATCGTCTATAAACAAAGCAGACCGGGGCGGGAGGAGAAGCTATTTACTATCTATAAGTTTCGAACTATGTCGGGTCGCAGGGACAATAAAGGTGAATTATTACCGGATCACCAGCGGTTGACCCGTTTTGGAAGAGTTCTTAGAGCAACTTCTCTGGATGAGTTACCCGAGCTCTTTAATATATTAAAAGGAGATATGAGTCTTGTGGGACCAAGACCGCTGCTGGTGGAATATCTTCCCAGATACAATGAAGAGCAAAGACGTCGGCATGAGTTACGACCCGGTTTAACAGGTTTAGCGC
>JAFACO010000184.1 GCA_023425485.1 Bacillota bacterium | reverse complement strand
AGTAAATACTACTGGAATATATTAAGAAATTATTATATAAATTTTTACATTATGACACTTTTCTGACAAAAATAAATGTTAATAATAACATTTATTTTTGTCAGAAAAGTGTCATAATGTAAAAATTTATATAATAATTTCTTAATATATTCCAGTAGTATTTACTAAATCTTTCAAGGATATCCGGTTTATAATAGGCTCTATGTGACTATTTTAGGATTATATTATTGAAAATATAACCAAAAAGTAACTGTTCAACCTTAAGCTTGATTTCATTTTGCTGTATCTTTCAAGGCTTAATGTCTACAAGTTTTGATACCAGTATTTATATGAAAGCGAGCTTTCTAACATATTGTATCAAAGACTTGCAAGTTGAACTGTTACAAAAAATTTCTGGTAATATTTGAATGGCTTACTTTACTACTTGTCTTAAGTATATGATTTGGGATATAATGTTGACAACTAGTGATTTTTGGCGACAATTCGATTTTATGGTGGCTCGACGAGCCATATTGAGTTTTAAGTGTGAAAGAAAAACACTTTCACACTAAGGTTTGCATTTAAAGAGAGAATGCACGAACTCACACTCTGAACTTGGAGGCAAATTATGAAAGGAGATATGATATGCAACATATATTAATCGCAGACGACAATAGTGATATAACAGATATTTTGTCTACCTACTCCAGAATGGAAGGTTTTGAGCCAGTGGTGGCTGGAGATGGGGAAGAGGCGTTTCAATTATTTAACCAATATAATCCAGAGGTGGTGTTGTTAGATGTAATGATGCCCAAAGAAGATGGATATGAGGTTTGCAGAAAAATAAGAAGTAAATCAAATGTTCCGGTTATTTTGATAACTGCCAGAGGAGAGGACTTTGACAAAATCATGGGGCTGGACATTGGAGCAGATGATTATATTGTAAAACCCTTCAGCCCGCGAGAGGTTATGGCCAGGGTAAGAGCTGTAATGAGAAGAATGACAAAAACCACGAAAGAAACAGCTACAGGTAATACGCTAACAGTTGGAAATCTTGAAATTAACCTGGATGAATACACCTTACATATAGGGGGAACTAAGATTTCATTAACAAAAAAAGAAATCGAAACCATGTGGACGTTAGCAACAAATCCCAATAAAGTATTTACGAGAGATAACTTACTTGACAGCCTTTGGGGATTTGACTATTTTGGAGATAGCAGAACGGTAGATTCACATATCAAACGACTACGTTCAAAGTTGGATGCCATTGAGCATGAGGCGTGGAATATTAAAACCATCTGGGGTGTAGGATATAAGTTTGAAATCGAAGAAAAGTAGGGAGTCATATGGCTAAGCAAGAGAAGGTGCGTATCTATAACCGTCTGTTTTTTAAATTATACCTAAATTATGCAGTCATGCTCGTAGTTACAGCAATCCTGATTGGTCTTATTTTTATTAAACAGTATTCCAACTCGACCATGGATAATTATGAAGACGAAATGCTAAGGCAGGCAAAGTATATAAGTAGTGAAATAACTGATAATATAAATATTAATAAAGATATTGATGCATATTTCAAGTCCAGTATAGAATTTAACCAAGATACAAATAACTGGGATGTTTATACGGTATCAAACCCACATGTTCAAAATGCTTTAAAAACAGACATTGAGGTCAGTTTATCATATGATGATTTTGTTTCCATGCCGGAATTTGCTGATTTGGTTAATATTATGAATGAAGTATTTGACGGACATGAAAAAGTGAAGAAATATTATGAAGAGTCTGAGGAGAGGCAAACAATTACTGCGGGATGTCCGATTTATGGAAGTGATAAAAGCGTTGTGGGAGCGGTTTTAATTAAGAAACCCTTTGAAGAAAGTGAACAGCTAGTCACCGACAGCCTTATATTAATTGTTACAAGCAGTGTGGTAGCCTTAGCGATATCCTTTGTTATCGTCATTTTATTTGCAACAGAGCTATCCATACCAATCACTCGCATGCGTATTACAGCACTGGAACTGGCGGCAGGAAACTATAACTTTAAGACAGGGATTAATAGGGCGGATGAAATTGGTGATCTGGCAAAAACCGTGGATGTTCTAGCGGATAAGCTGCAGGAAAATGATATAATTCGTAAGAAACTCGATCAGATGAGACTTGATTTCTTTGCAAATGTCTCACATGAATTGCGAACTCCAATCACTGTAATCAGAGCGTATACAGAGACTCTGGCGGATGGAGTTGTTAAGGAAGAAGAGAAGGTTGGACAATACTACGATAGAATGCTGTTGGAATGCAAGTCCATGGAGCGATTGGTAGGAGATCTTATGACCTTATCTAAGATGCAGAACCCGGATTTTGCTATTGAAAAGGAACCAGTTAATCTTCAACAAGTATTTAATGATATTATACGAAGTGCCGGAGCGATAGCCAGTAAAAAGAATATTTCCATTGAGGTAATTAAGGACAGCCCGGTTTCTATGATTCTGGGTGATTATGACCGTCTGCGTCAAATGTTTATGGTAATCTTTGATAATGCGATAAAATTTTCAGAAGAAAATACAACTGTGCACATAAATATTTCAAATGAGGAAAAAATAAAAGTATCCATTCGAGATGAAGGGATTGGAATTGAACCAGATGATTTAACTAATATCTTTGAGAAATTTTATAAATCAAACCTTCGTCAAAATGCAAGTGGTACAGGACTAGGATTATCCATAGCAAAGCAAATTGCAATTAAACATGAAGGTACAATTGAGGTATTATCTACACCTAATGTTGGTACAGAGTTTATATTTACATTCCCGCTGTTAGAGGTAGAAGAAGAGGTTGAAGGATAAAGAAAATGTAAAAACAACCCAGTTACACTTGTACTTTCCAATCAGAAAAACTTGAATTATAGAAAATAATCGGTTATAATACTTATATAAAATTCCTGAGGTGTTCGACACTCCTGTCATTTTGAACCTACAATATGATATAAGGGATTCCTACATTCGTAAGTGGATGTCAGGCCGCCGTTTGCAGCGGAAGGCAGAAGCTTATGTGCGGTTACCCACCTAGCTTAGCTAGGAGTCAAAATACAGGAAACGGCATTTTGGGTATAACACTAAGGATGAAAGCGGCTTTTGCCGCTTTTTTTTTAGGCAGGGATTAAGTGCGGAATATTTATCTTGTCTTTTTATGACAGTAAGTTTAAAATATAATCGAGAAAAGTAACTATTACGTTATTAGGAGGCATTACATGAAGCATGGATTTATACGTGTTTGTGCAGCAACTCCACTGATTCGAGTGGCAGATTGTTCCTATAATACCGTTAAAATCATAGAATTAATTGATCAGGCAGCAGCGCAGGGCAATAAGTTAATTGTTTTCCCGGAACTATCAATAACTGGATATACCTGTGGCGACCTTTTTTTACAAGATATATTATTAAGAAAAGCGCAGGAGAGTGTTAAGACAATTGCTGAGTCAACCAGAGGAAAAGGGATTGTTGCAGTTGTAGGTTTCCCTCTTGTGGTGAAAGGCAAACTCTATAATACGGCAGCAGTATTAAGTGAAGGTAAAGTTCTTGGCTTAATACCCAAAAGAAGTATTCCTAACTATACCGAGTTTTATGAGGCAAGACATTTTACAACTGGAATATTAGAGCCAATTTTAATTCACTTTATGGGAGAAGAGATTTACTTTGGATCAAGAATTATTTTTCAATGCCAGGATATGCCGGAATTTATTCTTGGAGTAGAAATATGCGAGGATTTATGGATTCCGCAATCACCAAGTATAGAGCACTGTATTGCGGGAGCAACTATAATTGCAAATCTTTCCGCCAGTGATGAATTAACAGGCAAGGATTCCTATCGCCGTGAACTTGTAAAGAGCCAATCTGCAAGACTTGTATGCGGTTATTTATATAGTGATGCTGGTGAAGGTGAATCTACCACCGATGTGGTATATGCAGGTCATAATATAATTGCTGAAAATGGTACCTTATTAATAGAATCGAAGCTATTTGAAAACGGCTTGATTTCAAGTGAAATTGATCTTGGTAGACTAAAAAGTGAACGTAGAAGAATGCACACTTACCTGGGACAAAGTACGGTACCTTATCAGGTACTTTCTTTTACCCTTGAGAAGAATGCAATTGAATTACCAGAGATAACGCTTACTCGCTTTATTGACCCTAGACCTTTCGTACCTACCCAAAAGGAAGAAAGGGATAAGAGATGTAGTGATATAATCCAAATTCAGGCAATGGGATTGAAAACCAGGTTAGCGCATACAGGGATTACAAATGTTGCTGTAGGGATATCAGGTGGACTTGATTCAACTTTAGCACTTTTAGTAACTGCCAAAGCCTTTGACTTACTCGGACTTGATAAAAAAGGGATTAGAGCTGTTACAATGCCTTGCTTTGGGACCACCGACCGTACCTATAAGAATGCAATAGCAATGGCGATGAGCCTTGGGGTTACGTTAATGGAAATTCCAATAAGGGAAGCGGTAGAACTTCATTTCAGAGATATTGGGCATGATAGTAACGTTCATGACCTAACCTTTGAGAATAGTCAGGCTAGGGAGAGAACCCAGGTACTTATGGATGTCGCTGGTAAATACAATGGATTTGTAGTAGGTACTGGAGATATGTCAGAATTAGCGCTTGGTTGGGCTACCTACAATGGGGATCATATGTCTATGTATGGGGTGAATTCCTCTGTTCCCAAGACCTTGGTTCGTTATCTGGTAGAGTATTTTGCAGATACAACACAGGATAGTAAGTTACGTGAAGTATTACAGGATGTATTAGAAACGCCGGTTAGCCCAGAATTATTACCCCCAAAGGATGGAGAGATTGCGCAGAAGACAGAGGATATTGTTGGGCCTTATGAGCTGCACGACTTTTTCCTTTATTATGTGCTCCGTTTTGGATTTGAGCCAGGTAAGGTATACCGACTTGCAAAAATTGCATTTGCAGGAAGTTATGATAATGAGGTAATATTAAAATGGCTTAAGGTCTTTTATAAAAGATTTTTTACCCAGCAGTTTAAACGCTCCTGCTTACCGGATGGGCCAAAAGTGGGTAGTGTAGCTGTGTCACCAAGAGGAGATTTAAGAATGCCTAGTGATGCATCAGCTAATCTCTGGATGAGTGAATTAGAACAACTATAAATTATTTATATATATCGATTTGAATAGAAGATAATCAGCAAAGAAGCACTAATATAGAGTAATATTCTAGAAAAGAGTTAGACCAGTATACGTAAGAGGGAGGTAGTTATGGCACTTAGAATAATAACAGATTCTGCATCCGATACTCCAAAATGGGTAATTAAAGAATTTGATTTACATGTAATTCCGACTCCGGTAGTAATTGACGAAAAGGATTATTTTGACGGAAAAACAATTGTACCTGAAGATTTTTATGATATATTGCGCAGTGGTAAAGATATCAAAACCTATCATATCAATGCACAGATGTTTTATGATAATTTTAAGCCTTATGCAGAGAAGGGGGACGAGGTTGTTTATATCTGCTTTTCTACTGGAATTGCAGGAACCTTTAATGCGGCTCATATTGCTAAAGCAGAGCTTCTGGAGCAATTTCCGAACTTTGACCTTACCATCATTGATTCAAAATGTGCTTCCTTAGGGTTTGGTGTAGCAACTTATTATGCGTTATTAATGCAGCGAAATGGAGCCTCTAAACAGGAAATTATAGAGGGTATTC
>JAFACO010000169.1 GCA_023425485.1 Bacillota bacterium | reverse complement strand
CCTGTATCCGGTAAGTCTACTTAGTTGTCTTCATTATTTACACTACATCCTGTAGCAGTAATTAGTAAAATAAGTGCACACATAACTTGTGCTATTCTTTTCTTTTTCATATTTATATCCTCCATTCTTTTGAAAGGCTGTGATCACTTCCATGAACTAAGATTAACAAGAAAATGTTTCAACACAATATACGTTTATATCCACCCTGTAAACAATTGTTTCTAAATTGTAAACATGGAGGCAGCAGGCAAGGTTACTCTAAAACTACTACCCTGTGCTCCTGTAGTTAGTAATACCACATTACCACCCATTGCTTCTGCATGTTTTCTAACTAAGGATAACCCTAAGCCAGCTCCGCCACTTTCTCTAGCCCGATTTTTGTCTACCATATAAAAAGGCTCAAAAATCTTATCTCTTAATTCCAATGGTATCCCAATACCCGTATCGGTAATCTCAATATTCACTTGATTATTTGATACATATGTTTTAACAGAGATAGTTCCATTCGCCTGATTATACTTAATTGCATTATCTAAAAGATTAATTAATATAATGGTTAAACTGTCCTTGTCTCCTTCAATAAATGCTTCCTTAAGTTCAACATTAAGGCTAATACCAAACTTATCCATTTTTCCTTTCAGGCTACGGAGCACAGCCTCTATCACTTGTTTAATTGAAAGCATTTGCAGCTGTTGTTCAAAATCATATTTTTCCAGTGCTGATAACTGTAACACCTTATCCACCATTTCATATAAACGTTCGGTTTCACTTTTGATATTAGTGGTTGCGGTTCGCAATAATTCTTCATCATCCGGATACATTTCCAGCAGATCAAGATATGCTTTAATAGAAGTCAATGGGGTCTTAAATTCATGGGTAACATTACCAATAAACTGTTTTTGCTGTTTGTCAAGAATTGATAACTTCTCAACTGCTAATTTAAGCTTATCCTGTTCCGCTTCTAAGCCCTGAATGGTACTGCTGATTTGTGCACCCATTGCATGAATACCTTTGCTTAATTTACCGATTTCATCTCTTCGCTTTATAATTGTAGTTTCATATTGTCCTTCTTTTATGTGATCTACCATGCGGTCTAATTTCATGATACCTTTTGCAAAGGAACCAAAGAAGAAATTACCTAATAAAAAGCTAAGTAGAAATAAACCTGCTCCGATATACAGAAAAAGTCTTAGGATATTATGATAAAAATTATGTTGTTCCTCAAGTGAATAATAAAATTGAACTACCCCCACCTGCTCCTTACCAATAGTTAATGGGGATAGATAATATAGAGCATCATCTACTGTGAGATAAACTTTTTTATTATTAAGAGCATATTGAAGAGTTCTTTTGATATTTTCCGATTCCGTATCTGTTATTTTTTTGCTGACCAATTCTCCATTTTCATTATAGATAACCAGGGACAAACCACTGATTGCTTCCAATTGTTCTGCGAAGGATTGTCCTTTCTCTTTAAGAAAGGTTTCCGGCATCTTATTATCTTCGGATAAAATCCTTTGAAGTAGATAAGTATTTGCTGTCTTAGCTTGTTGTGACAAATATTGCTCATACTGGTCTTTCTGATTATCCTTAATTCCCCGTAATACCAGAATACTTAAAATTGCAACCACTAATAACAATAAAACAGCAAGAAATAGACTGAATTTCAGCTTTATACTAATTCTCACTATTCCCTCCTATCGCCTTATAACCAATTCCATAAACCGTCTGAATTATATTCTCATATTCTGCACCAAGCTTTTTTCTAACTCTTTGAACATGAATGTCAACGGTTCTTGTTCCTCCGAAATAATCCATACTCCAAACTTGGCTAAGCAACTGCTCTCTGGTATATACCCTGTCAGGACTGGATATTAACAGAGCTAATATATCATATTCTTTTGGTGTTAAATCCAGAGCTTTCCCTCCTGCGTAAGCAGTACGCTTTTCCCTATGGAGTTCAATTCCTCCTAAGATTATTTCGTCTGACTCCTGTTTTTTCTCTGCCTTTTGCATTCTACGAAGCAGGGATTTTAAACGTGCCAATAACTCTCTCATATCAAAGGGTTTTGTTAAATAGTCATCAGCACCTAGTTCGAGTCCCAGTATTTTATTAATGATATCCTCTTTGGCGGTTACCATAATAACTCCTATACTATCCTTCTTATCTTGGAGCTTCTTAAGAATGTCATAACCATCCATACCTGGCAGCATAACATCTAAAATTATTGCATCCGGTTGAAATGCCTTTAGCTTTTCCAGTGCTTCTCCACCATGATAAACCACTTCTGTTCTATAGTTTTCTCGTTTTAAAGCATAGACAATCGCATCCGCTATCTTTTTCTCATCTTCTATTACTAGAATTTTTTCATTCATTGCAGCACCAACCCTTTCTTGCAAACTATACTTCTTACTATATTTCAATCCTACTATTTAAAAGTTGTATTTGTTTCTAAATTAAAATAAACGAAACGAAGTTGTCTCAATTGCATAAATAAAAATTATCCTCAATAACAGATATCATATACTCATTAAAACTTTATACCTTATTTTAACACAAATTCTATTCCTTGTCAGTTATTAGTAATCCTAGGTATCATTGTTTCCTATTACTCTCGTAATATTATCAGATATACTCGAAACCGAATAATCTATATTAAATCCATAATACTACCTTTATTATATAAAAGTATCCTAGATTGGCAATTAGCAGTTTTATCTTAAGTGTGGATTTCCATTAGCTAATGAATAATTTCATTATTTGTATTTTCATCTGACATCTTTCGTAGTAAACTGTATGAAGTATTTGCACCTACGAGAAAGGAGTTATTTAAATGAAACAAATGTTATCCTACCTAAAGGGTTATCGAAAAGAAAGCATATTGGCACCTGCTTTTAAGATGCTAGAGGCTACTTTTGATTTACTTGTACCTTTGGTAATGGCTTCTATAATTAATATCGGTATAGCAAACAAAAATACCAATTATATAGTTAGACAATGTGGTGTATTAGTAATTCTCGGCATCATCGGACTTGTCTGTAGTATAACTGCTCAATATTTTGCTTCAAAAGCTGCTGTGGGTTATACAACCGCATTACGACGCTCCCTATTCAAGCATATACAGTCACTGGGATTTTCGGAAATGGATACCTTGGGAACCAGTACGTTAATTACTCGTATGACAAGTGATACCAACCAGGTAATGAATGGGCTTAATCTATTCTTACGTTTATTCCTGCGCAGTCCATTTATCGTATTTGGAAGTTTAATTATGGCATTTCATATTAATCCAAATGCAGCGATAATTTTCGTGGTCGTAATTCCAGTCCTTTCTTTTATTGTTTTTTGCATTATGTTCTACACCATGCCATTATATAAAAGTATCCTAGATTGGCAATTAGCAGTT
>JAFACO010000134.1 GCA_023425485.1 Bacillota bacterium | reverse complement strand
ATGCATGATAACGGAGAAAGTTTCACTAAGAAATACGTTGCACTTCCTAATCATAGTGAGCATCAGACAGGGCTTGCTATTGATTTAGGGGTTAGGAAAGATGAAATTGACTTTATTCGACCGGACTTTCCTTACGAGGGTATTTGTCAGGAGTTTCGTAAGGCAGCAGTACGTTATGGTTTCATTGAGCGTTATCAGAGCAGGAAAGAACAGATAACAGGAATTGCACATGAACCCTGGCACTTTCGGTATGTTGGATATCCCCATTCTGAAATAATGAGCAACAATGGACTTTCTCTGGAAGAGTACATTGACTTTATTAAGGAATTCCAGTACGGGAAACAACATTTAGAGCTTGAAAATGACGGAAAGCAAATGGAGGTATTTTATGTGCCTTATGATGCAGAGAGTACAGCATTTTCGGTAGCTGAGCAGTCGGTTTATCAGGTGTCAGGTAACAATACGGATGGGTTTATTGTGACGCTTTGGAGGAATAAGAATGACTAAGAATAAATCTTATACAGGCATTGACTACTTTAGGTTTATTGCAGCATTGCTGGTAGTGGCAATTCATATATCCCCTTTGTCTGCTTATAGTGAGACAGGAGATTTTATCTTTACACGTGTAATTGCTCGTGTAGCTGTACCATTTTTCTTTATGACATCAGGATTTTTCTTGATTTCACGATATAATTATAACTATGATAAGTTAAAAACTTTTATTAAAAAGTCTGCGATTATCTATGGTATTGCCATATTACTATATATTCCATTAAACATCTACAGCGGTTATTTTACACAAGAAAACCTTCTGCCGAAAATGATAAAGGATATTATCTTTGACGGAACTATGTACCACTTATGGTATCTTCCTGCGTCCATGATAGGAGCGGCAATAGCATGGTTTGCCGTAAGGCGATTCGGGTTTAAAAAAGCCTTTGCTATTACATTAACTCTATATGTCATCGGTATGTTCGGGGACAGCTACTATGGAATAGTTGAGAAATTACCACTTCTTAAAAGTATGTATGGGTACCTTTTTGAACTGTCAGCTTATACCCGTAATGGCGTCTTTTATGCACCGGTATTTATTGTTATGGGGGGGATTATCGCAGATAGAGCAACGCCAGTTTCAATGGGGAAATCAATTGTTGGGTTATTAATATCTACTACCTTATTACTTGCAGAGGGCATGGTATTGCATAGTTACGATTTACAAAGACATGATAGTATGTATATATCGCTAATACCATGTATGTACTTCTTGTTTAGTGCTCTGATCCATTGGAGGGGATATCGAATATCCTTGTTTCGAACTTCGGCACTCATAATTTATATTATTCATCCCATGATGATTGTACTTGTTCGTATGTTTGCTAAAATCGTTAACTTGCAAAAACTATTGGTGGAGGATAACTTTGTTCAATATCTGGTTGTAAGTATCTTATCTACTGCGGCTGCAATCTTTGGCAGCTACATTTTTTATAATATAAAGCAGTGGAAGAAGGATGTAAGCGGGCAAGAGTCGCATATAGACCGTGCCTGGGTGGAAATTGATTTGGATAATTTGAGGCATAATGTAAAAACTTTAAGGCAAGCCATGCCAGAGAACTGTGAACTAATGGCAGTCGTAAAGGCAAAAGCCTATGGACATGGTACCTTTGAAATATCTACCTGTGTAAATCGAATGGGAGTAAAAGCTTTTGCGGTAGCAACAATTGAGGAAGGCATTGAATTAAGACGTTATGGGATTCAGGGAGAAATACTAATCCTTGGCTATACAAAGCCTCAAAGGGCTAAGGAACTTCATAAATTTAATCTGACTCAGACCTTAATAGACTATGATTATTCAAAAGAACTAAATCAACAGGGGTATCAACTTAAGGTACATATTAAAATTGATACCGGAATGCATCGCCTGGGTTTTGATTCAAATGACACGGCAAAAATTCAAGAGATATTTACAAGCAAGAACTTTAATATAGATGGTATATACACACATCTATGTGTTTCGGACAGTCTACTTTCGGAGGATGTAGAATTCACGCATGGTCAAATAGATCGTTTTTATGAGGTTTTGTCAGTGCTTAAGGAGAGCGGAATTACACTTCCCAAAACTCATATTCAAAGCAGCTATGGCTTGTTGAACTACCCCGAACTTAATTGTGATTATGTTAGAGCAGGAGTTGCTTTATATGGCGTGTTAAGCTCTCCCAAGGATACAACTAGACTAGAACTTGATTTACGACCGGTCTTATCACTAAAATCTCAAATTGTACTAATCAGGAAGTTAAAGGCAGGAGATAGTTTGGGATATGGGAGGGCTTTTATAGCCGATAGAGACAGTCTGATTGCGATACTTTCCATTGGTTATGCAGACGGTTTATCAAGAAAATTATCTTGTGGGAATGGAGAAGTATTGATACACGGTAGTCGAGCAGCCATTGTTGGGCGAGTATGTATGGATCAAATGGCAGTGGATGTTACTGATATTCAAGAGGTAGCTGTGGGTGATATAGTAACATTGATTGGAAGAGATGGCAACGAGGAGTTGCTTGCAGCTCAGGTGGCTGATTCTTCCGAAACTATAACGAATGAATGGATGAGTAAAATGGGGGCTAGATTAAAGATTACTCACTGAGAAATTCTTAAGATTAAATAACTTTCATTTTTAAAAACAACGAATTTGTCGTTCACAGCGAAATTAAAAATGAGCTATGTAACATGATTTTCGTTTGCTTGACTTAATGAACCTCAAAATGTATACTAAAATGGTGTTTATTTTTCTAGATATGATAATAATAGATTTGTACATAGAAAAAAAGCAGTAGTCATTTTAGGAGGAGTCTTAATGGGCGAAGATAATGTAAGCAGAATTGAGTATAACGGCAAAGAAATCATTCTGATAGCAACTGCACATGTTTCAAAAGAAAGTGCAGAGCTTGTAAAAAGGGTGATAGAAGAAGAACGTCCGGATAGTGTATGTATAGAGCTGGATGATGATAGATATCAGAATATAATAAAGCCGAAATCTTGGGAAAATACGGACTTAATTAAAGTAATTAAAGCAAAAAAAGTTGGATTTATGGTGGCAAATCTATTTCTTGGTTCCTATCAAAAAAAGATGGCTGAAAAGCTAGGTAATCCGGTAGGTGGCGAAATGATTCAGGGTATGGAAAGTGCCAAGGAGGTTGGAGCAACGCTGGTGTT
>JAFACO010000129.1 GCA_023425485.1 Bacillota bacterium | reverse complement strand
GATGTGTATTAAGACTAAGAAAAATAATATTACGAAGTAACCTGTTTCTGTTGATTGTCTTTTTACTACAGGCAGTAAGTTGCGACTATTATCAGGATAATAAGGATTACACTAAGATTGATTTTGTGATCGGTGTATCCCAGGCAAACTTATTAGAAGCCTGGAGACTTGTAGCAACAAATGAGATTAAAGAAGAGGCGGAGAAATATCCAAATTGTAGTTTGATTATTATGGATGCAACCTCTGACACCGAGAAGCAAAAAAGAGATATTAATAAATTACTGGACTATGGAATTGATTTGCTTATTGTATCTCCTAATGATGTTGATGAAATGACGCCAATCATAAGAGACGTTTATCAGAAGATACCTGTTATAGTCATGGATCGAGCTGTGGAGGGGTTTGATTATACCTTGTACATCGGACCCGATAATGAATTGATTGGACGACAGGCAGGGGATAACGTTATGAGTTTGTTAAAGGATAAGGAGGGTACAATCCTTGAACTTTGCGGCAGCGAAGATTCTAAATCAGAGGTAGACAAAAGTAAGGGCTTTCAATCAATTGTTGAAGAATACCCCGAAACAGAGATTATTCAAAAAAGAATTTTATCAGCCACCAGGGATGATACAGAGGATTTTCTTTTAAATTATGGGAATGGTTTAGAGAATGTTGATATAATCTTTGCACATAATGATTATATGGCAAGAGGAGCTTATCTTGCTTTGCAGAAACTAGGGTTTAACATACCAATTATAGGTATTGATGGGTTTACTGGCGATAACAATGGTATTAATATGGTTCAACAGGGTATAATTGCTGAAACCATAACCTGCCCTACCGGAGGGAAGGAAGCAATCCAGTACTCCATGGATATTTTGCAGGAAGTTAGCGGTGTTCCAAAGCAAATTATTTTAAGAAGCCACAGTATTACGAGAGATAATGTTGAGGAATATCTGGCTGGACTTGATAAACCCTTGAATGAAGTAACAAATATTATAGATGTAGGCTATTCACAACTTGGAACGGAGAGTGAATGGAGATTGGCTAACACAGCTTCGATTAAGGAAGCAGCCAGAGATGCAGGAATTAATCTGATTTTTGACGATGCCGACCAGTCACAGGAAAAGCAGGTAAAAGCGGTAGAGCGGTTTATTGATATGAAAGTTGACGTTATTGTAATCTCACCTGTTATAGATTATGGCTTGGATGCTGTACTTAAAGAAGCAAAAGAAGCAGGAATCCCGGTTATACTGTCCGACCGAAGAATTGAAGTGGAAGATGACGATTTATTTGACACCTATATTGGTGCAGACTTTATGGAAGAAGGCAGAAGGGCAATGCGATGGGTAGTTGCAAACGTTAAAAAGGATAAAGATTATATCAATATAATGGAGTTAAAAGGAACGGTTGGTGCTTCCCCTTCCATTGAGAGAAAGAAGGGTTTTGAAGATATAATGCCTGCTCATCCACAGTATAGAATTACCTATTCCGAAGTTGGCAATTTCACCTACCAGGGAGGAAAAACAATCATTGAGGATTATCTAAAGCAGCAGGAATGGGATATTGATGTTATCTATGCTCACAATGACGATATGGCTTTGGGGGCAATGGAAGCGCTTGAGAATAACGGTATTAAGCCTGGAAAAGACGTAAAAATAGTATCCGTGGATGGTACAAGACAAGCCTTTGAGGCAATGATGGAAGGTAAGTTGAATTGTTCGGTGGAATGCAGTCCGTTACTTGGGCCGCAGTTAATGAAAGCTGTTAAGGATTTAATGTCTGGTAAAGAGCTCCCGCTTCGAATTATAACGGAAGAAAAGATTTATACAGAAAAGGATGCAAAAAGTGTTATAAAGTCCAGAAAGTATTAGCAGCAAGGTCTAAAAATAAATTTATACATATAAAATGATTAGATGCTCTTTCCGTATGAAACAAGAAGGAGCATTTAATTTTTTCCGTATTATAATACTTATTTCTTAAAGAAAAATAAGTGTATGATTAAAAAACAATTAAAAAGATAATATATTAGTATAGTTATGCTATAATAAATCTGATATTAGGTTCTCTAAACTTTTTAGTGAAAGCCCTTGGGTTAATGTTAACCATGAAAAGTATGATCATGATTAGAAGTAGCAAGCATAGCTTCTAGAAGGAGGAGATGAATATGTCATTACATGGAGCAGGTGCACATATCCTGCGCTTACAAAATAATTACATGGAGCAATTTAATAAACTAGGTGCTGTAGATAAAGAACATGCTGTCTCTTTGGATCAAATAGATCTTAAGAATATGTATGTGTTTCACCAGATGGTTAAGCATGGCGTTTTTATAAAATGTAAAAACGGAAAATATTATGTTAACAATCATAAAGGGCTACAATATAAATCGAGAAAGCCGGGTGTTTCTTTCCTTGTGATGGTGCTTATAGTAGCAATCATTTATTTATTAGGCGAAGTCTTTGGTTAATAATCAGCAAGAGTGTTTTACAAGCAGTAATTATGCAGTAATTATTAGTAAAATAAGCACTCCGTAGGCAGTCAGCAGGTAAAATTGTAAAATTTTATGTAAACAAAAATTCTTGACACATATTTTTAAAAGTGCTATAAATATAACACAGCGAGTAATGTTGAACATGTAAATCCAGTTGTTCAACATTACTCGCTTTTTGTTGTTTATAAAATATTAATTTACCGGAGGTTTTTTATGCCAAAAACTAAAACACAAGAACTCGTATTCAGCATCCTCATGGTCGTAGTCATGGTTTATTTCATGACAGTGTATAATCTGGCCGTAATGACAGGATTAAGTTATTCTATTTTTCTTCAAGCATTCCTGGGAATGTGGGTAGAAGTAATCGCAGCATTTTTAGCACAAAAATTTATAGCTGGACCCATCTCTAAAAAACTAGCATTTCAGATATTTAAGCCAGGAGTTGATAAACCTGTTTTTATTACTGTCGCAATATCCTGCTTTACGGTATGTATCATGGCGCCAATCATGACCTTATTTGTAACCCTCTTACATAATGGATTCGTAATTGATTTGCCTTTGTTATGGTTGCCAAAGCTTATTCAGAACTTTCTTTATGCCTTATGTATACAGTTATTTTATGTAGGACCGTTGGTAAGATTTATCTTTCGAACGATTTTTAGGAAGCAGTTACAATTATCATCAATTCCTATTCCGGTTTCGGAAGGCTAAGAGCTATTGTCAATTGTATTTTGTATTAAGAAATTTGTCGTTGTTGAAATTCCCTACAAGATTTATTCTTTATAAAATAAATATACCAACCCGCACTAAAAACCAGTACAAAGGCGATTGGAAGAATTAATTTCATAAAAATAACTTGTAATAGACTAGTATAAATATCTCCAAAAGCTACCCTCTTGCTAAAGTTAACATTGCAGATAAATATTATAGTAATACTGCTTATAAGAACAATGGACCGAAAGAATAAATATGCTTTTGATATTGTTAACATATGTTTATAAAGCTTAAAACAGACGAATGCAGTAAATGGAATAGAGAGAATATAAAGGGTTGCAATTGAAATAAAGCAGGTACGAATAACAGGTGCTTGCCATAAATTGTTGTAGGCAGGCATGATATAAATGAAAGCCTGATAAATATCAACGGCAATTAACATAAAAATAAATAATAAAATAAAGCCCCTTTTCTCTTCCGTATACTCGAATTGTTTTCTGAAGTCCTCCATATTATATCCACCTCGTATTAACAGAATAATTAATATACATGATAATAACACTTTATAAATACTATGTAAATAATGGAAATTAGAGATGAAATGCACTAATAAATTTATAATCATTTCCTAATTAACAATGATTTTTAATCTGCTATAATATATATAAATGTGCTATTTAAAAATTAAATTTAGTTAAGCGTATTAGGAGGAAGTAATTTGAAAAAGGTTCTTATCAGTTTTATAACACTAGTTGTTCTTGGAGTAGTAGGATTTATTTATTATTATCTAGCCCTTCCGGCAATTAATATTCATTCACACGGTTTTTGGTGGTTTATTGTAATTGCACTTTTTGTGGTAACAACAGTGATAGGTGTAGCATCCTACACTGGCAAGCAAAACAAAGGGAAGTCCAGTAGAATAAAAGAAATAATATTTCAATTATTTTGTTGTGGTTCTATCCTTTTACTGCTCATTTATTTCGTGGGGATGTTCTTATCTTCGCCAGTTATCAATGCCAAAAAGTATCAAAAGCTTTTGACGATAAGTGATCGAAACTACACCGATGATATTAAGGAGATTTCCTATAAAGATATTCCTATTCTTGACAAAGATTCTGCTATTTTACTTGGTTCAAGAAAAATGGGTAGCATTCCGGAATATGTATCACAGTTTGAAGTGGCTGACATTTACACTCAGATTAATTATCAAGGGTCTCCGGTTAGGGTAACACCTTTAAAATACGGAAGTATCTTTAAATGGTTATCCAATCGGTCCCAAGGGATACCTGCTTATATGAAAATTGATATGACTACACAGCAGGTGGAATTGGTTAAACTGACAGAGGGATTAAAATACTCTGAATTCGAGCATTTTGGAAGAAATATTTATAGACATTTACGCTTTAATTACCCTACTTATATTTTTGATGATATTAACTTTGAAATTGGTGAGGATGGGATACCTTATTGGATTTGTCCAGTGAAGGAATATACCATTGGTTTATTCGGAGGTAAGACCATAGGTAGGGTTGTTGTAGTCAATGCAGTCACTGGTGAGCTTACAGATTATGATGTAGAAGATGTTCCGAAGTGGATTGATAAGGTATTCTCGGCAGACTTGCTTATTTCTTTATATGATTACTATGGTACGCTAAAACATGGTTATTGGAATTCTGTTTTTGGTCAAAAAGATGCACTACAGACTACGGATGGATATAATTATATAGCAATGGAAGATGATGTTTGGGTATATACCGGTGTAACCTCTGTGGGTGCAGATGAATCCAATATTGGATTTGTGCTTATGAATCAGAGGACCTCTGAAACAAGATTTTATTCTGTGCCAGGTGCAGAAGAATATTCGGCGATGGCATCTGCAGAAGGACAGGTACAACATTTAGGTTATAAGGCAACTTTCCCTTTACTTTTAAATATTGGTGGGGAACCGACCTATTTCATTGCTCTTAAGGATGAAGCGGGATTAGTTAAGAAGTATGCCATGGTAAATATTGCGCAGTATCAGATTGTTGCCATTGGTGACACCATTAACGAATGTGAAAAAGTTTATCTTAACTTAATGGATTCCAGTGGAGTTACTGTTGTTGATACCTCAAAGTACATGGAAGTTACTGGTATAATTGAGAAGATTGCGGACTATGTGGTTGAGGGTAACACTCACTATTTAATTTTATTAGAAAACAAGGAAGAAATATTTGACGTTACGGTCAATGATTTTGTTTCAATTATAAAGTATAATGTTGGCGATAGGATTAGTTTTACCTATACACAAGGTACAGAATCGAATACAGTACTTGACATTAAATAATATTTCATATGATAATGGTGATATAAAATTAGCTGCACGGGGGATAAAAATGAACTGGATTAATTTCTTTGGGCTTATTATAGTGCTTTTAATGTTAATACCCAATATGATTTATTATAAAAAGAACTCTACTTTTTCAAATAAGTGTAAGAGTAAGGTAATGAATACGTTGGAACAGTTAGGTAGATATGGCTCGATGCTATGGATGGTTGCCCCGTTCGGTAAAAAAGAGCTAGGGTTTCATTCGAAGGAAGAGTTCGCAGTATGGCTGATAGTCATGCCAATCTTAGTTTTAATGTATTTGATACTTTGGGGTATCTACTTTAAGAAAACCAGTTTTATCCTATCCATGTCCCTTGCAATAATCCCTAGTATTATATTCATCTCACAGGGTTACTTTTTAAGACATGGAGCA
The DNA here is from genome assembly GCA_023425485.1 of Bacillota bacterium. Lineage (GTDB taxonomy): Bacteria > Bacillota > Clostridia > Lachnospirales > Lachnospiraceae > Mobilitalea. The sequence continues at coordinate 3,857 of JAFACO010000129.1, read as the reverse complement.
TTACTGTTGTTTGGTGTATTATTTGCTGTAGGGCATATTTATGTGACCTATATTAATGCCAAAGAGAATAAGTAGTCGATTAATATTATTCTCTAAATATATTCTAATATAAAAGGGCGTGTAGAAAACTTTGAAAGGTTTTCAACACGCCCTTAATATATTTTGTAGATCACTATTTAGTATAGAACTAATATAACGTGTGTTGTTTAATTATTATTATTTAAAAACCCAATTTATATAAATCAGATTTATTTAAAAACCAGATTTGAAATAGTAAAGGTAACCTCAATCTTCTTCGGTTTATCTACTTTCGTTATATTTAACACATGATTAATATTATCGGTCTTTACTTCCTTTACAAAGGAACCATCCCAAGCGTTGAGTGGATCATTCGTGTCCATAATACCGGAGGTCTTAATTGCTGATTTTGCTTTCTTCTGGGTGATTGTTAAAGGAACCCCATCCACTAATATTTTATCATACTTAATATCACAGGAAACTAAAGCAGATTTATTTGATTTTCCTAAAGTAACAGCATGGTCCTTAATATATATCGCTCCAAAATCATTAAGGGAAGTAACGCCTGCTTTCAGTGCTGCTTTCGATAGGTTGGAAGTACAGTCAAAGGTAACGGTATATTGGCCATTCTTAGTTATGGTAATAGGTTTACCAAACTCGTTACTGTAATAGTTGTGAGCTCTATCAGAATAATATACATTAAGTGCAACTGTTAATTTGCTGGTAGATTCCACAACGCTTTCTTTTACAGTTACAGGAACTGTTTTTGTTAAACCATTAGAAGAAGTTATGGTAATTATTGCTTTACCTACCTTAAGGCCCAGTATTTTACCGATAGTGGACACGGAAGCTATGGATTCGTCAGATGATTTATAGGTAACATAATCATCTGTTTTGGAAGGACTAAGACTAGTTTTTATGTAAAGATAGCTGCCCTCATTGACTTGATAGGAGGTCTTATCTGTAGAGATTGAAGTTGCAGGTCTAGATGATTCCTTGGCATTAACGATTATAGTTACCTCTTTTTTAACAGAACCACTTCTGGTGGAGGCGGTTAAGGTAGTAGTACCAATACCTCTAGCCCTTACCTGACCGTTATATACGGTTGCTATACTTGAATCTGCTGATTTCCATACAACGGTATCATTTGTACTACTTGGAGCTACAGTTACAGCAATTTTTTTGCTGTCTCCAATGGACATAGTAATTGAACTGTTGCTTAAAGTTAAATCAGTAATTTTCTTAATGGTAGGGCTTTTTACAATCTCGGAAGAATCTTCCTTGTTCAAAGGATAGGAAGTACCTCTGAGTGCTGCATTAATTAGGTCTGGATACACTTCCTTTAAAGTTGCCCGATCAAAAAGGGTCATGTTATAATCAGAAGGTTGTTTTGAAAGATCGTAATCTCCCGCATCCCAAGCTATGGCAACAACGCCATATCGAGCACATGCTTTAGTCATAACCTCATAATAATAAGCACGTTCAGCGGTATTATTCTTATTAGCTGCACCGTATTCACCTAGGATAACAGGAATACCCTTTGAAGTGAAGCTGGTATAAAGCTTTTTCACTTTATTAATTAATCCGTTTGCATTTGTACTAGAATATTTTGTAGTATCCATAGTAGTTACAAGTCCGAAGGCATAGTCATATTCATGTACGGACAGAAATAATCTGTTTTTAACTGTGTCCTTTGGTAATTGAAATCCTAAGGCAGCGTTGGTGGTATTATCGATGTTTGTATAGCGTCCAGGAACGGAAAGCCATCTTTTTGCATTGTTAGAGCCGGTAGAACGAACAACATTAACAAAGATTTGATTTAAGTTTTTGATTACCATAAGATCCTTGTCAACAGTTGACTCACCACCGCCAGTAATTTCATTCATGGATTCAAAAATTAGATGCTCGTTATAATCTTTAAATCTATCTGCAATGTTTCTCCACACATGTTCAAATTTCTCATAAACAGGGTCAATATCTTCTTCGGCAACATTTAGCCAGCCCATCTGTTCTGCGCCATCATGATGCACATTGATTATAACATACATATCCTCAGAGATTGCGTAATCAACAATATCCTGAACTCGGCTAATCCAGGAATCTTTAATTGCATAGTTATTAGAATCATCTATAAAATTTCCGTAGGTTACAGGGATACGAATGGTATTAAAACCAGTATCATGTACTTTTTTAATTAAAGCTTTCGTAGTTACCTTACTCTGCCATACGGTCTCACCAGGAGTGAAGGTGGTATGTCCATCCATGGTATTACCTAAATTCCAGCCGGTACCCATCTCTTCTACAATTTGATCTACAGTAAGGTCACGAAATGTTTGAGGATTAGCAGCAGCCTTTGAGGTTACAAACATTAGACTTGCCTTTGCCTTTTCCAGTGCATTTCTGGCAGACGTAAGACTTTTATCGGTAACATTTTTCATAGCATAGGTAGCTTTAGCAGTTTTTAATTCTTTCTGAAAGGCTGTCCAACTGGTTGAAGTATATTCTGACTTAGCCAAACTACTACAGTAGGTGATTGTGTTTTTTAATAATGCTTTAGGTGCTGTTGCGGCATCGACAAAGCTATTTGCAGGAAATAACGTCACCAGTAAAGCAAAAGCACAGAGAAGAGAGATAGCTTTCTTCCAATTTAAATCTTTCAAATTCTTTAACATAAATACCTCCTATTATTATTAATTGACATAACTGTACAGCGGGATGAATGTGCGTGTATTTATGTTCAGATGGCGCAGACCGGCAACCCTTATTTGTTTGGTTTTAACAAATAAGGGTTGGTAAGGCAAGTCCAGATGAATATAGATACACGCACATTCATCCCACATTAAAACCCAATTTTTAGTATAATATAATTACTAAACAAATTCTATGACAAGGCGGACATGTTTTAGCACGAAAGTGACACTTGTTAACTATCAGCCAATAAAAATCAAATATTGACATACACAGCAATAGAAAAAATATTTAGAAAAATTATAATAAAATAAGATGAGATAAGCAGAGGCTTTTGGCTATTTCATACATATAGAATCAATAGGAGAAAAGAGATTTCAATGAAAAATTGTAAGAGTTGCTTAAATAAAAGCAGGAGGTGTTGTTGTTTTGAAATATGGATATTTTGATAATGACAAAAGGGAATATGTGATTGATCGGCTTGATTTGCCAACTTCATGGACGAACTATCTAGGTGTAAAGGATATGTGTGCGGTTGTTAATCATACAGCTGGGGGCTATATGTTTTATAAATCACCAGAATATCATCGTGTCACACGTTTTCGTGCAAATAGTGTACCAATGGATCGCCCGGGACATTATGTATATTTACGTGATGATGAAAGTGGGGATTATTGGAGTGTATCCTGGCAGCCAGTAGGAAAATCATTTGAGGAAGCAAAGTATCAGTGCAGACATGGTCTTTCTTATTCAAAATATTCTTGTAATTACAATGAAATTGAGGCGGAACAGACCTTATTCATACCAATAGAAGATTCTGTAGAGTTATGGGATGTAAAGCTTAAAAATAAGGATACAAAACCAAGAAAGATCAGTATATTCTCTTATCTTGAATTTTCCTATCATCATATCGATATGGATAACCGCAATTTCCAGATGAGCAATTATGCTGCTGGGTCATCTTATGCAGAGGGTATCATCGAGCATGATTTATTCTATGAGGAGTTTGGGTATCAATATTTCACCTCTAACTTTGAGCCAGACAGCTTTGATTGTCTTCGTGATAAGTTTATTGGACTTTATCATACAGAAAGCAATCCGGAGGCAGTGGAAAAAGGTAGCTGTGGTGGAACCTTTGAAAAGGGTAATAA
>JAFACO010000113.1 GCA_023425485.1 Bacillota bacterium | reverse complement strand
TTGGTAAGCATGGAAGGAGATATCTATGGGTAATCAGAACAAAACAAAGGTATCCGATATCACTCAGGAGAAGGATACGCAGAAAAGAAATCAAAATTATAATCAATATGTAAAAGAGGTTACGCCTAAGTTCAGCTGTCTAAAAAATACTCTAAAAGCATATTTGGTTGGAGGCATTATTTGCTTAATGGGGCAATGCTTTGTTAAGTACTATGAATATTTGGGCGCTGATAAAGAAAAGGCATTGGCCTATGAAACTGTTACCCTCATATTTCTATCTATTCTACTTACTGGTCTAGGCTTGTATCAGAAGTTAGCTAAGTTTGGAGGAGCAGGAACCTTGGTTCCAATCACAGGTTTTGCTAATTCCGTTGCAGCACCTGCTGTTGAATATAAGAAAGAAGGTCAGGTATTCGGTATAGGATGCAATATCTTTACCATATCCGGTCCAGTTATTCTTTATGGTATCTTAATATCCTGGTTATTGGGATTAATCTATTATCTCTTAAAAATGTTTAACGTGGTTTAAGATTACGTAAAATGTGAGAACCGGATCATTTGAAAACAGAGAGGAGTTAATAGAATGAGTGAGAAAAAAGACCAAACAAAAATTAAAGGCAAACAAAGTATCCTTTTTCAAAATCCGCCTTATATCATTGCCGCAGGGTCTGTTGCAGGAAAGAAAGAAGGAGAAGGTCCACTTGGTGCTTTATTTGACGTTGTTCACCAGGACCCTTTGCTAGGAAAGAATACATGGGAAGAAGCCGAAAGTGAATTAATGAAGCAGGCAGCTACGAAAGCGCTGGAAAAAGCAGGACTTAAAAATTCTGATATTCGTTATTTAATTGGAGGAGATCTTCTTGGTCAGTTGATTGCAACCTCCTTTGGTATTGCTGAACTTGAGATACCAATGTTTGGTGTCTATGGTGCTTGTTCAACAATGGGTGAATCCATGTCAATTGGAGCAATTCTAATTGATGGCGGTTTTGCAGATAAGGTGTTATCGATTACCTCTAGCCACTTTGCAGGTGCAGAAAAGCAATTTAGATTTCCTCTTGATTATGGGAATCAAAGACCTTTTTCTGCTAGCTGGACCGTTACTGGCAGCGGTGCGGTAATTCTATCAAACCAGAAGGTTGAAACACCGGGAGAGGCTTTGGTAGTTGTAAAAGGTATTACAACTGGTAAAATCGTTGATTATGGTATTAAGGACTCTATGAATATGGGGGCAGCCATGGCACCAGCTGCTTATGAGACGATTAAACAGAACTTAGAAGATATGGGAGTACAACCAAATTATTACGATAAAATTATCACAGGTGACCTGGGAAGTGTCGGACAAAAGATTCTGGTGGATTTATTGAAAGAGAAAAATTATGACGTTAGTAACAATATTATGGATTGTGGTATAGAGATGTTCCATCAGGATAGTCAGGATACTCATGCTGGTGGCAGCGGCTGTGGTTGCTCCGCTATTACTTTTGCAGGATATATACTAAAGCAATTAAAAGAAAGAAAATGGAAGAGGGTACTATTTGTACCTACCGGTGCATTGTTATCTCAAGTAAGCTTTAATGAGGGCAAGACAGTACCAGGTATTGCACATGCAGTAATCGTAGAAGGAATATAAATATTTCATTAATTTTGAGTTGATTATATCAAGCAATATTAAAGATTTTGTGCTGCGAAATCTAAGTTATTGAAAGGAGATGTTGTATGGAATATGTGAAAGCTTTTTTAGTTGGCGGTGCCATATGTGCGGTCGTTCAGATATTATTAGATAATACAAAACTTTTGCCTGGTAGAGTTATGGTAATACTCGTATGTACCGGAGCAATACTTGGAGCAATTGGGGTATATGAGCCGTTTTCCAAATGGGCAGGAGCAGGAGCTAGCGTTCCTTTGACAGGCTTTGGAAATGTCTTATTTAAAGGAGTGAAAGAGGCTGTAGACAAGGATGGATTTATCGGGATCTTTAAAGGTGGCTTTACCTCTTCTGCTGTCGGCATCTCAGCTGCTTTAATATTTGCATATTTAGCATCGTTGGTATTTAGTCCGAAGATGAAATCCTAAAGTATAATTCATTTATATGATTCAAATTTAATTTGATTAATAAAAGGGAGAAGCCTTCAAGTATTGTGAAGGTTTCTCCCTTTTTAGTTAAATGTAATTATTTGTGAATGAAGTTAATGTGTAATTACAAACGAAATAGCTGTACAAATAGATTGCCTTATGGAATTAGATCATCAAACACATTGGTATTAAAATCATCGTCGGTGTTTGTTGAGTTATTACCACTGTTACCATTATTGTTACCATTTCCGTTGCTATTGCCGTTTCCATTACTGTTGCCATTGCCGTTACCATTTCCATTCGTATTGCCATTTCCATTACTATTATTGCTATTACCACTGCTAGGTGCCTTACCACCGCTACCGTGAACATTGCAATAATCCTTTGGAAGGATATATGGAGTATCATCAGTTTTTGCTATTTCAGTTTTATTTAGGAATACTTCTGATTTTACTTTGGAGGCGGGGCAGTTATCTGTAGCTAGTAGTCCAGAGTCCGTACAAATATTTGCAGTTACATGGACTTCACATTTTTCTATGGGTTCTGTACCCTTAGCAAAGTATTCAACCTTTGTAAAATCTTTGCCTTGAACATCGTCACATACGCCTTCCTGTGCGAGCTTACCAGACTTGGTACATATTTTCACAGAGATAACGGAATCTGGTTTTGTAAACTCTTTGATTTCAAGCTCTTTCTGGATGTGTATCTGCTCCATAATTGCTTTCCAAATCTTCTTAGGATAGGCGGTATTAGTTTGAGTACGATTATTATCAAATCCAGACCAGATCGTTGCAGTGTAATAAGGTGAATAACCAGAAAACCATAAATCGTTGTAATTGGAGGTTGAGCCAGTCTTACCAGCCACCGGCATCTTAATAGCCGTAAGCTTTACGCTTGTTCCAGTTCCTACTTTAACAACGTCCTCCATTGCACTGGTAAGAAGGAAAGCGGTGGATTCCTTCATAACCTGTTCCTTTTTCGGAGTTTTACTTAAGATTACTTTACCGTTACGATCTAATATTTTGGTATAGAGTATGGGTTCTGTATAGATTCCACCATCAGCAATTGCTGCATAAGCAGCGGTTAGTTCTAAATTAGTTACACCATAGGTAAGGCCACCAAGTGCTGTAGAATAAGTTATATCAGAATCAACAAGTGTGGTAAAGCCTAGTTTTTGAAGATAATCATATCCAAGCTGCGGAGTAACTTCTGCAAAATTCTTAACAGTTACAATGTTCATGGAGTTTAGAATTGCTCGACGTACTGTTGTTAAACCTTCATATACTTTAGTCTTTGTCCAGTTAGTTACCTCATCCTTTGTTCCGGGGTAGTAATAAGGACCTGAATCGTCTTGCACACTTGCTAAAGTCATACCTAAAGAATCAAGAGCTGGCAAATAAGTGGATAAAATTTTAAATGTCGAACCAGGCTGGCGTTTCGTTCCAGTAGCACGATTTAAGGATCTATCAAAATTCTTTTCACCTCGGCCACCAATGATAGCAGAAACTTCTCCAGTATACTGATCCATTACTACAAAAGAGGATTGAGGTTGAAGTGTCATCGTTGATGTTTCTCCAGCTACAATACCGTCTGGTCCAACTTCTGCTAATTTCGCTGCTTTAAAAGCGTCAATTTTTTCTTGCATATCTTCTTTATCTAAGAACAATAAGGAGAATTTACTTTTTCCATCGTCTATATAGAGATGTTCCGGATCATCAAAGTCTTTGTAGAATTCCAAAAAGTCATTTTTGTGATAGTGTACAAGGGTTTTTTCATCGTCACCATTCTGAATTGACAAATCATAGTTAAGTTCCCAGTAGGAAACACCCATTTCAGGGAAATAGGACACATCAGAATACACGTCATCACATATTTTTTGTATTACAGAATCCTGGGTAGTATAGATATTCAAGCCCTCAGAAAAAAGTTTGTTAAACGCTTCTGTCTCGGTATATCCTAATGCCTGAAGGTCTTTTATGACTCTATCAATTACTTCATCTACAAAATAAGTATAATTGGAGTCAGTATCTTTTTCGCTATTTACGGCTTGAATTCTTGAATATACATCATCTGCTATAGCAATATCATATTCTGCCTGAGTGATATGTTCCTGTTCCAGCATATCATCAAGAATTTGATTTTTTCTAACTTCATTTTCCTTTGGATATTTAATCGGATTACGATAAACAGGAAGCTGTGCAATTGCAGCTATAGTTGCTGCTTCAGAAACGGTTAAATCTTTTGCGTCTTTATTAAAATAACGTTGTGAAGCAGTCTGAATACCATATGTTCCAGAACCAAGGTTAATAACATTTAAGTAATACTCTAAAATGGTATCCTTGTCTAATTGATTTTCCAGTTGGATAGCCAAATACTGCTCCTGAATTTTACGTTCGAGCTTGTCTATAAAAGATACTTCACGACCACCATTAAATATCTGATTTTTTAGCAGCTGCTGGGTAAGAGTACTTCCGCCTTCAGAAAAACCACCTGATTTTAGTCCAACAACAAAAGCACGAAAAATACCTTTCACATCAATACCAGAATGTTCATAAAAACGTTCATCCTCAATACTAATAAATGCATATTTAATGTAATCAGGGAAATCATCAATAGATACGTATTCTCGGTTTGACTGAGGTGCAACTAGATGCTCGATTACATTCCCTTCTTTATCATAAATAGTAGTTGTAAAGCCTTTTGGAACTACGTCAATTTCACTAATTTCTGGTGCACTGTCTATGACTCCCTTTATATAGCCAAAGCCAGCAAAAACGCCTATAATTACTAAGGCTACAAATGCAGCGATGCATAAGCGAAAGAGCGTAATACGTGTTTTCGAAATTAAACGCCTGGAGGTAGACTTTATATACTGTTGTTTATGTTCGATCCCTTTTTTACTAAAATCCATAATTATAACCATGCCTTTCTTGGTGACTCTTAAGACGAATCATCAATTTTTGCTTATCCTATATAGTATATCAAATTTGCTCAATGAAATAAAGAAAAATAAATAGACTTAATAGGACGGAAATAATTTTGTAACAACTAGTCCTAAATTTTAAAGAAAATGTAACATAAAATATAGTAATAATGGCTCATTACTTTGCAAAAAAATTAACATAATAATTGAAAATAACTCACAAAAACCAAAAATTATCTTTTAATTAACTTAATTTACATCACAAAAAGCGAAAGATTGTCGAAATAAAACGAAGAGAATAAAAAGGTGCGATACTTAACGCTTTAAAAATGGTATTATCTGTGTATAATTTTAATTGTCAGTTAATTTTCAGTTTGGGTTTGGGGGATTTAAGTATGCAGCAGTTACAGCTATTATTTAGTAATGAGGTTTTGTTGGAAGATGCAAGAGTTATGAAGTTAGACTACAGTCTAACAGAGCGAATGTCAGAGGATGATCACAAGACTACATATTATGGCGTCAGGATAACCAAATATCTTGGGAATATCATCGAGTCTGATGAGGTTGCTGGTTTATCGGAATCAAAGGATTCTGTATTGACAGTAATTAAAAAACTTTGCCAATTTCAAGTAACACCAATCTCCATGGTAGATGTATTGGATGATCTGGTAAGCCAGGGGATTTAATCCTCAAAACAGGATTACTTCACTATTATGCTTAGTGAAGTATACCTGCTCAAGTATTTCGATTGTAGCTGAACCGTTCGTGAGTTCAGCTACTTTTTTTGTTACAAAATCCAATTTGCCAGGTGGAATAAGTAAGAAAAAAGTAATCTGATCTGTGTAAGAAGATTTAATAAGTATTAATTCTTCTTGATTAATCATGTATTGGAGCTTGCCACCCGCAGTATAGTCTACAATTATATTAAATTGAACACCAAGTTCCTTATTAATAATATCACAATTAGTTAGTCCTTCTAAAACAGCAGATTGATATGCCTTAACCAATCCACCAGTACCCAGAAGTGTACCACCAAAATAACGCGTTACTACCACTACGATATTGGTGAGTTCCTGCGCTATAAGGATATCTAGCATTGGTTTACCAGCAGTTTTGCTGGGTTCCCCATCATCAGAGCAGCGCAGAATAGCTTGATCAGCACCAATGACATAGGCGGAACAATTATGTGCTGCATCCCAATACTTTTTCTTTAACCCATCAATTAATTCAATTGCTTGTTCTTCTGTTTCAACAGGACATATGGTTGCAATAAATCTGGATTTCTTTACAACATATTCACCAGTTCCACCCTGGTATATGGTCTTATAGGCTTCCTTCACGTTGGGATACTCCTTTCAACTGCATTGATATTGCCTTTTCTGATTTAGATATTATATAATAATATTTGTAAGTCCGCAATTAGCTTAAGATGAATAGAATATGAAAAAGTGTAGGATTACAATACATGTGTTACATTTCATAAAAATTAAATAGCGAGAAGTTATTCCCTTTTGTGTTATATTTGAATCACCACAATACAAATCAACCGAAAGGGGCTTCTCGCTATGGCTAGTATAACACAAGATATGAAGTTTAGACTATCACTAATTAAATTTGCCGAAAAATATGGCGTTTCTAAAGCTGCTGTTAAATACAAAACTAACCGCCAGTATATTTATCGTTGGAAGCGACGCTATGACGGCTCTATTGAGTCACTCCGCGATCATTCCAGAAGACCACATCATCATCCAAACCAACATACAGCTGATGAAATTAAACTGATCAATAATCTTCGTAGACGTAATCCTAATGCTGGTTTAGTTGTTTTCTGGGTGAAGCTCATGCAGCGTGGTTATTCACGCACTATTCCTGGACTATATCGTTTCCTCTGTAAGAAAAGCTTGATGGCTGTTAAACCTCCAAATCCAAAGTATATTCCAAAGCCATATGAGCAAATGGAGTATCCTGGTCAACGTATTCAGATAGATGTTAAATGTGTCCCGAGTGCTTGTTTGGTTAATGAAGCTTCAGGTCAGAAATTCTACCAATACACTGCAATTGATGAATACTCTCGTTGGCGCTACGTAGAAGCCTTCCAGGAACATAGTACATATTCATCTGCAGTATTTCTAGAGCATTTGATTAAGATCTTTCCTATGCCAATAGAATGCGTACAGACGGACAATGGTTTTGAATTTACTAAGCGCTTTAGCCAGGGTGCTAATAAGAAAACTCCCACACTCTTTGAAGTTAGATTGAAGCATCATAGAATCCGCCATAAATTAATCAGACCATTTACACCTCGCCATAATGGAAAAGTAGAACGTAGCCATCGTAAAGATAATGAAAGATTCTATGCAACACATGCCTTTTATTCCTTTAATGATTTTTCAAAACAACTAAATATATATAACAAAAGGGATTACAATAACTTTCCTATGAGACCTCTAGGGTGGAAATCTCCTAGATCTATACTATTTGATTTTGTTAAGCATGGTGTAACATATGTTTGACAACCCTACATTGCCAAAAATTGCAGTAAAATGAAATCAATCTACCACATCCAAAAAGCCTTATTTAACATAAAAAGAAGGGAGGACACCAGCCTAACTAGTATCTTCCCTTTTAATATTAATCCCATATTGTTATAGGAACGGAGCCAAATCCCTTATTGCCATAAATCCATGTTTCTTCACCAATGCATCGGCCAACTTATGCAAGGTTTGGTTGCTCAAAAACGGGTATAATCCTTTGCAATTAGAGACCTCTCCTTTTTCCAGCGCACTCATTACCAGGAAATCCAGAGTTTCCTCGCTAAGAAATGGAGCTAGCCCAACCACCTGATGCATATTCCCAACTGATGTACACTTACGTAAAAGTTTATCAAGGGATTCTTCACTAAGGAATGGCGCTATCCCCTGGATTGCTTCCATATCTGCAATATCAATTTTATCTACAATTTGATCCAGATAATCTTCACCTACGAAAGGAGCAATACCAATTAAATCTTCTATGGTCATTCTCTCTTCATTTTGTGAAAGAATGCTGTCCATAAGTCGTTCCGTCTGCTCTGGTTTTAAGATAGGTGCAACTTCTCCAATACTCTGACCTGATACTTTATGTTGCTGAACGAACACTTCTGCATCACCAATTACCACATGTTTAATGATATCCTTTGCTTCTCCATCGGTGAGAAGATCATCGATGGTACACCCAAATAACGTTGCCAGTTCCGGGAGCTTTGAGATATCTGGCATGGAATTGCCGCGTTCCCAATTGCTAACTGCCTGATAACTGACCCCCATTGCATCTGCTAATTCCATTTGTGTTAAATTTTTTTCTTTTCTAAGATTAGAAATCTTCTTTCCTATTGCTACTGTACTGAATGTCATTTTATTCTTCCTCTCTTCTGATTTTATTAGAAAAGGTTCTGTGACTCTTTTCACAAGCATCTTATCAAATAAGAGCTAATTCTTAACAGCAAGCCGCAGTTGAATGCCTACTTTTAGAACTCAACTATTGCTTTAGTATGCTAATAGCCCTCATTTGAGGGCTATTAATAATTTGTGCGAAGATAAAGCCAAATAACAACAAAGTGTTTTCTTCAGTTTATATTTCCTTTATTGAGCAAGCTCAACTTTCATTTTCATTACTAAAGCCGGGCTGCTCATAAATGGCTTATCATTGCTACAACCAATATAATCTTTCCCAAACATATCAAAGATGTTACTTGTAACAGTTAATTCTGGTAGTCTCCCCAGAATTCGTTCGCCATCGGTCAAATATGCATCTTGAACCGGGGTAGCATAATCTCCGCTGTTGGTATAATCTCCACCTGAGGTGATTTTTGCAAGTACAGCTAGTTGTCCTCCCAACAGTTCCTTTAATGACTTGTTTGTGTTTGCTATTCTAAGGGAAGGGCTATTTAAACCAGGTACGTCATCATATTTGCCTCCAGCTGCACCTGTTAAAGGTAGAGAGAATGCCGCAGCATTTTTCTTATCTGTATACGCATATTTTATAACTCCCTGATCAATTAGGTTAACACGATCATCTTCTGATACCGTTCCTTCCATATCAAAAAACGGAACATGGAACATTTCATCACTTCGATTTTGACACAGTGTAAAATCCTCATGAAAGGCCTTTGTTTCCATCTTATCCTGGAATAGAGAGATCCCTCTGCCTATTGTCTCTCCATTTAGAGATTCCGTAAACTTACCCATAACCTCTTCCGGTTGAAGAATAACCGGCATGATATTTTTTTCAAGAGCACAGTTTAACAAATATGCGTTTAAGCTGCTTCTTGCCTCTTGTAACATTTTATCAAAATCATATTCTCTGTCCATATACACTAAAAAAGAATCAAAGACATTGACAGAATCCTTATGTTTCACAAGTAATCCCATATCTATAGTCTTGTCATAGCTCATATAGTTTAGACCAGCATCATTACTGATGGAGGTTATGGACTCAGTTAATGACAATTTGTTGCTTAATAGAAATTGTGGGTATTCCTTCTCAAGTATTTCTAGAAGCTTCTCCATATCCCGTATGTACTCTTCCTGGGATAATTGTATTTGTCTCAAATCCCTTACTCTTTCTTTTGCTTTTGCTGGTTCATAAGGGTAGGGTGTCTGTGCTTCCAGATTCTTTATTGCTTGATTCCAGGTTTCCTCCGATGGTTCCCCATAGCAACCTGCAATTCCTATATATCCGTTTTCATATACACGACAAGCACATTTGATTAAGTTTTTCTTTCTAATTGCATCTATTTTTGTTCCGGTAACGTTAAGTGATATCTCATTAATGACTTCTTTATATAATTCTTTTACCATAGGAATAACCATGCCTTTCTAGATCCTGCTAACTTAAAGTTGCAAGCCTGCACTAATATTTATTGGACTTTCTGAACTATCTACTGAACATTAATACCGTTGACACGGATATAAGGGCCACCAAATCCCACAGGGAGGGGGAATTGCTCCATTTTACCACAGCCACCTAACGCAAATGCGTGCAACTCGACTTTATCCGATACTCCGTCAATCTCACCTAACGTTTTCATTACATTTCCACTAATAACTGCGATTTTTACAGGTTCTGCAATTTTACCATCTCGAATCATATAGGCTCTCTGCGGTGCAATTGTAAAGGTTGTCATACCAGAACCATGGAATAACGATTCAATATAAATACCATTCGGTACGCCAGCAATCAGCTCATCCTTTGTTAAGTTTCCTTTATCTATATAGGTGGTAGTCATACGTACAATTGGCTCAAACTCAAAGTTAATAGCTCTTGCATTACCAGTTGGTTCCTCTTCTAGGCATGCTGCTGTTGCAGCACTATGTAGTCTGCCGGTTAGGATTCCATCTTTAATGATATAATTCTTTTTCGCTTTACAGCCTTCGTCATCATAGGGTACATAACCGGAACCTTCTTCAAGACCTGTATCTATGATACTTAAGATTGATGAACCGACTTGCTTTCCAATTGCCCATTCACGTTTCATAGTCTCATCTCCGACCATAAAGTCTGCTTCACTCTTATGACCGAAGCTCTCATGAGCAAATACACCGGTTGTCTCAGGTGACAATACGCAGGTATACACACCTGGATCCACAGGTACAGCATTCTCATAATATTCGATATCTTTAAGAATTGTATTTCTTATTTTCTCTTGTTTTCCTATTAAATCATCAAAGTCCATATGATAAATATTAACAGAACCACGACATGGATTACCGCCACACTGTAGCATATATCGTGCAGCAACACAGCAAAATTGTGTATCAAATGTCACGTCTGTACCTTTACTGGAGATAATGTGCTTCACTGTATGTTTATCCAAATAATAAAGCTTGGAGATCTGAACTTGCTCAAATTCCTCTATTACCGGTATGTAACTTCTAAGTACTTCATATTTGTGCGCATTGTCAATCAGTGACACATCATTTGCTTCAAATTGTAAATGTTTATCCTGATTAACTTCCATCTTTTCTACCATAGGATGGTTATAAATCTCGGCATTCGGTGCTGCCATTTTGGCTAGGCTGTCGATCTCCTCTTGGAGTGCCTCTACCCGGCTGGTCACACTGTAATACCAGCGGCTACCATCAAAAATTCTTATCATGGCTCCGGTATCTTTTTTTACTTTGTTCTGCTTTAACTCAAAGTTCTCGAGGGTTATATTGGTTTCAAATACTGTCTCAATACGAACGTCGGTGTACAAATCCTTAGGAAACTTATACATGCTTTAACCTCCTGCTTATTGTCTTGGTTGATTGTTAATTTCTATATATTACCACCCATAATTGTAAAAAACAATTGATTCACATTAACTAATTATTAGAATTTGTTAAGAAGAAACAGACTTATGTTGGTGTCAGTCAAACATTAGATATGATAAAACAGAATTAAAATAACTCATCCCATCTTACTCTTCCCTTCAGTTTTGATACTAACTTCTTGCCAATTAGATACAGTATGATTAATCCAGCCGGTTTAAGTATTATGAAAACCACAATAAGAAATAAATACAATGTGTATACCCCAATTTTTTTAATAACAAGCGGTAAAATAAATTTTTTAAACTCATAGGGATTTTCCTTGGGTGTTTGATTAAGATATGGATATATTTTGAATAGTTCGTATCTTAATCTTACTTTATCCGGCTCTAACGCGTGTAAGTCAACCAAACGATTATGTAGTATTCTTAAGCAGTCTTTTGCTGTCTCAACAGCAATATTATTGTCAATTCGCTCTCGTAACAATTCACTGCAGATATAGTATTTTTTATCAATGCATAAAATGTTAGTCATTAAATATAAAACCTCAGGATAATATTTGGAAGTAACCGATATATTTCGGCAATACAACAATGCCTCTTTATATTCATCCACATTATAAAGCAACTGGCTGATAAACAACCTCATTTGATTACGATTACTAGCAGTAGACATTCCCGAATTTATATACTCTAACCCCTCTTTCTTTTGCCTGGTAGCAGAAAAGAGCGCTCCAATCAGACATTGCAAATATACATCTTCCGGAAAAATCTCATAAGCCTTCATAAGTCTGTCATAAGCAACATCCCAGTCGCTACAAAGGAAATGAATATAACCATACTCACGATTTTCTATAAAGCTGTCCAAATCAATATTATATTTTTTATTTATATACTCATAGCCAGGAACAATATTGTTTCCTATTTGTTCCCTTATATAGTTATTAAATCCAATATAATACGCTTCGAAAAACTCCTCGTATTCGTCTTCCCATGCAAAATATTCGTTTAGTAGCTGCATGACTTCTTTCGGTAGAAAATGTCCTTCAGAAATGTACTTTAAAAACCAACTGCTGATATCCCGTCTTGTTTCAAAGTTCAACAAAGCATCATGTTTTAATACTTCTATCCAGTTCTTATATTCCAACCTTTTTTCATATTCTGCATAAAGTAACTTAACCCGCTCTTTAAAGTCACTGAAAAACTGAACCGCCTCTTCCTCATCATCCAGTCTCTGATTAAGTTCTAAAAAATCATACTTCTCTCTCAAGGATTTATCTTCGTTAAGATTTTTTATTATTTCTTCCACTAGCCAACTCTGATCTTCGAGTATTGGCTTCTCAACCTCGTCAACCTGAATCCCTTCTGGTTCGAAGACCTGAATTTCATCCGCTTGCGAAAAGGGGTTCTCCAAGTGTGGATTAATAAATCCCCTTTCCACATTAATAAATTTGAGATTCTCCATTAAATATTCATAGCTCTCTCTAATTTTCTGAAACTCCTCTGGAGAATCTTCTGGTGAGTATTGTTTTAACTTTCTTGCATAAGCCCTTTTTATTTCTCGTACATCTGTTGTCGGCTCTATCCCCAAAGTAGACCATTCTGAAATCATTTTATACCCCATCTATATCATTTAGTATCTCTAATAACCTCTTAGCTTCTTTTCGTATCTCATAGTCATTTTGCGTCGCAAGTACACTGTCAAAATTACTTAAAATATCCCCAAGGCGGTTACGTAACTCACCTAACGCTTCCTCGTACATACGATTTCCACGTTCCAGCAGCAATTTATTTTCCATTTTATCACGTGGATGAAGCTTTAAGTCTTTTAAGGACTCCAATTGTCGCGCTATTTCATCCTTCGTGAGTACACCAGGGTTTTGTTGTATGATAATGCGTTTCGTTATTCCTGTGGAGCATACGGTAGCCTCCACCTCCAGAATTCCATTGATATCATAAGTAAATCTTACATCTACCGTTTCTACTCCTGCATCACGCTTTGGAATCTTTACTTCAATTTCGCCAAGCTTTAAATTACTTTCGGTCAAGCGACTTTCACCCTGAAATATTTTAAAGTTAAGTGCACTTTGATTATCACGTACGGTTTGAAACCTTTCAACTCTACTAACTGGAATAGTTGTATTACGTTCAATAATTGGACAAAAATGTCCTGCTGTAATTTCCGCTAGTTTATCAACTTTTACGGTTTCAACACCTAGAGAAAAGGGACATACATCCGTTAGTACAATTTCCTTTAGGGCCTCCTTGCGTTCCTTCATGGCAGCCTGAATTGCAGCTCCTAACGCTACTGTTTCATCTGGATTAATATTTACATAGGGTAGTTTGCCAAACATTTTACTTACATAATTACGAATATAAGGTGATCTGGTCGCACCACCGATTAATATAATATTATCAAGATCCTCCTTTGAAAAAGAGGTATCCCGCATTGTTCTTTCAATTGGTCTAAGGAAACGATTTAATAAGGGCATACATAGCATTTCATATTCCTCTGGACTTACCTCAAGTTCCAGCTCTTTTTCACGATATATCATATGCAGGATTGCAGCTTTCTTTTGAGACAGGTTATATTTCCCTTGCTCAGCTTGTTTATAAAAAATAGATTGCTCCTCCAAGGTAAGATTTTGAAGTGACAATCCCTTCTTGTCCATGAAATAAGTAATCAATACATGTGTAAAATCCTCACCCCCCAAATGATTGTCCCCTGCAATCGCGTGTACCTCCATTACTCCATCAAACATTTCTAAGATTGAAACATCGAAGGTTCCTCCGCCCAGATCCAACACCATAAATTTGGACTCTTGTTCAGGGTCGGCTAAGCCAAAAGCAATGGCTGCAGCCGTTGGTTCGTTAATGAGTCGTTCAACTGTAAAGCCCGCCAACTCCGCGGCTTTTTTTGTAGCATTGAGTTGTTTATCATTAAAATAAGCAGGTACACTAATAACCGCTCTTGTAACCTCTTCCCCTAAATAAACTTCTGCATCTTCTTTTAGTGACTTTAGGACATAGGCAGATAATTCCTCTGGGCGAAAGCTATGCTTCCCAAGCTGATAAACTTTATCAGTTCCCATCATACGTTTGAAACAAGAGACCGTACGCTCTGGCTTAGTAATTAGTCGCTCCTTTGCCACTTCTCCGACCAAAACCTCATTATTTTCATCAATGCTTACCACAGAAGGGGTCAAATTTTTACCGAATACATTGGGTATAATTATTGGACCTTCCTCCCGCCATACAGACACTAAACTGTTTGTAGTACCAAGATCAATTCCTACTATGTTCATCTTAACTCCCAACCATTTTATTTTCCATTTTTATCATTATTTTACCATTTTTATTTATATATCGCAATATTCTTAAGCCATTCTCCAGATGTAATCATTTAACTTATTTTATAAATGATAAGACAAAATTAAAAGGTAGATATCATCATAAAACGATTAGTTCAAAAGATATTGCCAGTCAAAAAGGATAATAAAAATGTACATTACACCGATTTCTGGTATAATGCACATCGCTTTTTAAATTACAAGAATACTTCCTTTAACGTCTGTTCTAACACCTTATCAATATAGTCCTTATCTATCTTGTCACCTGTTATCATGAGCCGATAAAAGATTGGTGCATAAATGATATCTATTACCAGTTCGATATCAATGTCTTTTTTTACTTGATTTCTGCTAATTCCTCGCTCAAGAATTTGTCTTGTAATTTGTCTACGTGGTTGAAAATATCTTTTTTGATATTCTGACGCTATGTTAGGGTCAAACTGACCTTCTGCTATTAATTCTGTTACAATCTTCCCTTTGTTGCTGGTGAAAAATGCTGCTAAATTATTCACCTGTATGAATATGTCTTCCCTTGCCGCCCCGGTATCGGGTATCTGAAGGAGCATCTCAGAGGCATCAAAAAATCCATCTAATACAACTGCAGCTTTATTAGGCCACCATTTATAAATAGTTGCTTTACTTACACCTGATTTAAGAGCAATTCCATCAACAGTAACGGCTTTAAACCCAATCTCTAGTAACATTTGATAGGCGGTACTAAGTATTAGTTTTTTAGTTTCCTCACTACGAGGTCGCCCTACCTTTTTCTCCATTTAAGCTCACCTCATCCCCTTTTAGAATACTTTTCGTAACTATGACGATAATGAACAATTACAATTTTCTATTTGTTATTATACTGTAAAATTTATCAAAATAAAAGAGTTGACATTTCTAAACGTATCGTTTATTATTTATATATAGTGAACGAT
>JAFACO010000575.1 GCA_023425485.1 Bacillota bacterium | reverse complement strand
GGGTTAGTGCATGGAGATGATAAAGAAACTGTTGAACAGTTAAAAGAGCAGCTAACAGAAGCTTATGGCTGCAAGAATTATCTGGATAATTATGTGGGTTGTGCGATAGGAGCTCATACCGGACCAGGAGTAATCGGTATTATTTTCCTAAATGATACCTCTCCATATGAGAAATACCTAATGTAAAAGTTTTAAGATTAAGGTCAACCGATATAAAGACTTAGAATAAAGGGGTATCTATGTTCAGATGGCGCAGACCGGCAACGAATGTTTGCGTTCTATGCAAACATTGTTGGTAAGGCAAGTCCAGATGAATATAGATATCCCTTTATTCTAAAATAAGGAATGCTGCAATGCAGCATTCCTATTCTAAATATGTATGTGGTTATTATTCGGTTACTACCAATGCCAGATCAAGTGCATTCTGTATTGCATCCAGTAATATTTGTTGAGTATATTGACTATCTTCTTGAAGCTCTACCTCATCAATCGGAACATCATTATAGAGTTGGGTAGTGATTGCTTCCAGCGAGGGTTCAATTAAAGGAAACATCGTTGTCACTGCTTCATCAATATTAACGATTTCCACAGAATTGATATGGCTTTTATCTACAACTACTTCAATATCGTAAGCCATATTATTCAAGGTGATGGAGGAATTGTATTTACCGGGTGTATAAATGTTGGCTTCATCAGTGGAAGTTTTATCGTCCTTATCTCGGAACATAAATATGAGGAGTAAGATTAATAAGATACCTAATGCTGCGAAAATCACAGTATATATGATTTCTTTGAGTTGGATAACGACTATTTTGGTCTTTGCCATGTCTACCCTCCAGAGCATGATATGCTTCATGTCTTAATTCTTACTATATATTATTAATCACAAATGTAATTTATGCAGATAAATTACAATCGAAGGATTTTTCAATTGACGAATTCTTGGTACCTCACAAATTATAACAGTTCAGCAATAAGCTCGAATTCTATTTGGCAGAACTATTACCAAAAATTCGCTGATTGTAGAAGAAGGGAGGTTATTTTATGTCCTTACAACTCTTTCTTGGGAGCGCCGGTTCCGGTAAATCCTATCAATTATATAAAGAGGTCATTGAAGAATCTAAAAAGAATCCGGATACAAATTATTTGGTAATTGTTCCGGAGCAGTTTACCCTGCAAACCCAGAAGGATATTGTAACCCTGCACCCAGAACACGGCGTCATGAATGTGGATATCCTTAGCTTCTTGCGCTTTGCATATCGTATTTTTGAAGAGGTGGGAGGAAATGACCTTCCTATTCTTGAGGATACCGGAAAAAGTATGGTACTTCGGAAGGTGGTTTCCTTGAAACGCAAGGACCTTATTCTATTTGGTGCCAATGTAAAAAAGACGGGTTTTATTAATGAGTTGAAATCTTTGATTTCCGAGCTATATCAATATAATGTTTCGGACGACGATTTTTATAAAATGCAGGAAATCTCCCAGAAGAAGCCAGTGCTTAAGGCAAAGCTTGCAGATTTATTTACCATTTATGAAGGGTTTCGGACCTTTATGAAGGAACGCTACATTGCTGCAGAAGAAATCATGGTAGTGCTTAATCAGGTCATTGACCGTTCTAATTGGTTAAAAGACACGGTGATTTGTTTAGATGGCTTTACTGGATTTACACCCTGCCAATATCAATTACTGCTAAAGATGTTAAGGTATGCTAAGAAGGTAATGATAACGGTTACCCTTGATCCAAGAGAACAGATAAGTGATGAAATGCTGGAACATCAGCTGTTCGGTCTAAGTAAAAAGACGATACATAAGCTTCATCAACTCGCGAAAGAGGCTGGGACAGAGATAGAGGAACCTGTATATGCACAACAGAGAAGTAATAGTGATTTGCCATTTCGTTTTAGAAATTCAAAGGCGCTTGCTTCTTTAGAACGTAATTTATTTCGTTATCCATATCAGAGTTATAGAGAACAGCAAAAGGATATCACAATTCATGCAACCAAAGATTCCAATGCTGAAGTTGCTTTTGTCGCAAGAGAAATAAAGCGCCTTGTGAGAGAACAAGGGTATCGCTATCAGGAGATTGCGGTAGTAACAGGCGATATTAAAGAATATGCCAGACCAGTGAAAAAACAATTTCTGCAAGCAAATATTCCATGTTTTATTGATTATAAGAAAGATATTTTAAATAATCCATTTGTAGAGTTATTAAGGGCAGCAGTGGTATTAGTTAATGAAGAATTCAGCTATGAGGGAGTATTTCGTTATCTGCGAACCGGTTTATCTGATTTAACAACAGATGAAATTGATATTCTGGAAAATTACGTACTGGCAACAGGAATTAGAGGTTATAAAAAATGGTCGGAACCCTTTAAAAGAGGATATAAGAGTAAGGATAATATATCGCTGGACAAAATTAATGAAATCCGTCTTAAGCTTTTAGAAGAAATAGAACCCTTATATGAATGTTTAAAAAACAAGGAAAAGACCTTACGGGATTATACCACAGCACTTTATGAACTTGGTGTAAGGCTAAGAATTGAGGCCAAGTTGGAAGGATTACGGGTAAGGTTAATCGAAAATCAACAGCCTCTCATTGCCAAGGAGTTTGAACAGGTCTATAAAATTGTCATGGAATTGTATGACCAGATGGTACTGCTCTTAGGGGATGAGTATTGTAGTCTCAAAGAATTTGCAGATATCTTAGATACTGGGTTTGTTGAGGTTAAGGTAGGATTAATTCCTCCCGGAGTGGATGAAGTTGTAATTGGTGACACGGAACGTACCAGATTAAAGGACATTAAGGTATTATTTTTTATAGGAGTAAATGAAGGAATTATCCCCAAGGCTATCGGAAGTGGTGGAATTCTTTCTGATACAGAACGAGAATTGTTGATAAGTAACGAAATAGAACTTGCTCCTACGAAAAGGCAGCAAGCCTTTACCGAACAGTTTTACATATATCTCAACATGACAAAGCCTAAGGAAAAACTATATATCAGCTATCATAAGTTAAACGAAGATGGGAAGTCCAAGAATCCCTCCTTCCTGATTGGTAAGTTGCTGCAGCTATTTCCTTTGCTTAAGATTACAGATGAGGATGAAGATATTAAGGATGCTGAGCACGTGCTTAGGGACAATGGACTTAGCTTTTTGGCTGAAGGATTGAGAGAACACGCGTTGAAAGAGACCACGGATTTATGGAAAGAACTGTACCTGTATTATCGAACACAGGAGGAAAACTCCGAAATACTTGATAGGTTGGTACAGGGAGCCTATTATCAGAATAAAGAGGCCGGGATAACGAAGGAAGCTGCTAAGCTCTTATA
>JAFACO010000574.1 GCA_023425485.1 Bacillota bacterium | reverse complement strand
TTAATCAGATTAACTCGAGTCTGTGATACACCAGTACCGTATTGGATTTCCTGCAGCGATAAAGCACGAGGTAATCTAAATTGAATATCTACAAAATCTTTAGCAACATATGCAACGGAACCCTCTTCTGTATCACTATCAAGACTTACCTTTACCCAAACACTATAGTCTTTTCCATCTGTAATTACCTTACAGTCTAAAACGATTAATTCTTCGCCTGCAGCAATTCGATCAATGATTTCAGAATCTGTGGAAGGATCTTTTCTTAAATTAAGTCCATTTGTATTGGAGGTTGCAATGTAATTTCCAACTTCTCTTGCTAAGTTAGTGGCTTTCTGACCTGTATATAAGTATTCACTTTTTACATAGCCAGTTAAGGTTTTTCCTAAAGAAGTTTCAGCAGAAATCTTGGTCCATCCGTTTTTATCTTCTTCAATGATATCACAACCAGCATCCTTTGGTAACTTTCCAATTTGCTTTTTATCTTCACCTGGTGCTTCGCGAATAATTAAATTGGTATCGACATTAGCAATAGCTACTGCCTTATATCCTGGAATAGGAATGTCTTTTATGGATAAATTAACTGCGGTTACGTTATTCGATGTGTTAGAACCACTGGCCGAATCTTTATCGTAAATGAATCCTGCTACTGCTTCTTCATAGGCACTTGCTGTTTGGGGAATGGCTGTGCAAATGATAGCGCCTGCTACACATGCCATGGAAAGCTTGAGAAGTTTCCTATTCATAGAAGTACGTCCTCCAATAGTTTATTGTTCTAGCTTAAGAAATATTATGTTCTTACATATGTAACTTTAATTCTTTACAATTGTTGAACTAATTATTACGCAATTGTTAAATATGTTACAGCAATATAATAACAAATGAGAATGTTTTTGTCAACTATGTGTCAAAGTATTTTTAAAAATAGTCACAATCAACAATTTGTAACTATTCAGAACCAATCAGAAGAATTGATAAATTAGCCGGGAAAGCTTGCTTTCTAAGGATAATTTATCAATTCTTCATGTTTGGCGAGAGCCAAACAGCTAGAAAACCATAGGTTTTCTAGCTTGGTTCTGAGTAGTTACAGGAATTAATACAGTTTTAAGACCTTCCTATCTATTCTTAAGCCATTCATTAAGTAAATGTTAACTAAGAACACACGTGTGCAATGCACTTATAATATAAAAACAAAAGCTGCCAAAATACGAATAAACGCATCTTAGGCAGCTTAAAGGCGCACGAATACTAGATTATAATGCAAATCAGTCCACCATTACTGTCATTGATAATACGTTGCATGGTATCCTGAAGTTTTAATTGACTTTCATCCGTCAATTTATTAATTTTTGAATTAATTCCATCATCTACTAACTGACGAACTGTCTTTCCAAAGATATTGGTTTCCCAAATACCCTCAGGATTATCCTTAGCATTGGCGTTAATATAAGTAATAAGGTCTCTGGCTTGCTCTTCATTTCCTACAATTGGCGCAACTTCAGTCATGATATCTGCTTTAATCATATGAATGGACGGAGCACTAGCCTTAATTTTTACGCCAAATTTATTGCCATGCTTCATTACCTCTGGTTCTTCAATGCGAATTTCCTGCTTAAGAGGTGTAACGATGCCATAACCCTTTGAGCGTACCTGTTGCGCTGCTTGAGATACCGTTTCGTACTCTGATTTTTTGGCAGCAAGGTCTCTTAAGGTAGTAATTAACTGATATTCTCCGTTAATTGGTACCCCAATGAGGTCACTTAGAATTTGATAGTAATAAGTATCATCAAATTCAATATCTACGCTTACTGTACCATCCTGCATATCTACCTTATCAATTTTGAACTTCTTTACAAATTCACTATCCGTATTAAAGTTCTGCGCTTTTGCATCCTTAACTTGAGAGATATTCTGGAATAAGTCCCGAACAGTTGCAATTAAATCAACCTTTAACCAGTGGTTATTAGGAAGCATTTCTGCCCATTTTGGCATATAGAAATCCAACTCAGTAATAGGGAATACTGATAAAATAGATTCCATGATTTTATTAATATCATCTTTTTTCAATTGTTCCACATTTACCGGAAGAACTGGAACATTATATTCCATAGCCATTTCATCCGCCAGTTTTAAGGTTTCATTGGAGTAAGGTTTTACAGTATTTAAAAGTACAATAAATGGTTTTCCCAGGTGCTTTAATTCAGCTATTGTTTTTTCCTCTGGTATTCTATAATTTCCTCTTCCGATTTCACCAAAGCTTCCGTCTGTGGTAATTACAATACCAATGGTAGAATGATCATTGATAACTTTTTTCGTTCCAAGTTCTGCTGCCTGTGTAAAAGGAATCTCATGATCAAACCAAGGTGTTTTAACCATTCTTTCCTGCTGGTTTTCAATATGACCGGCAGCTCCATCTACCATGTATCCAACACAGTCAATCAAACGGATTTTTACTTTTGTTTCGTCGTCAAAAGCTATTTCAGCAGCTTCCTTTGGTATAAATTTGGGCTCGGTAGTCATAATTGTTCTACCTGCCGCTGCTTGAGGCAATTCATCAATTGCTCTTTCTCTGCTATGGACATCTTCAATATTTGGTATTACTAAAAGATCCATAAACCTTTTAATAAAGGTAGACTTTCCTGTTCTGACCGGACCTACCACACCTATGTATATTTCACCGCCTGTCCTAGCCTGAATATCATTATAAACATCAAACTGCCCTAACATATCCAACCTCCTTCTGGTTATAGTTAAAGATATGCAGGGTAGTTTAATTCTATGATATGTTATATTTGCTTAAATGCAACGGTTTTTCAGTTTACATTAGTTAAGTTATTTCTCCCACTAAAAAACCGCTCCTATGTATATTTCTTATCTCAAATCACTTCATTTCGTCCTTCTCGGATCTCCTTTTGTGTTAAATAAGTCTCAATAGTATCCCCTAATTGTGTCGCTGCCGCCGATATAATGGACAACTCATCATCCGAACAACAATTTATCAGTCCACACGCAATACCAGTAATCGCAAAAATCAAACTACAGTCACTCATAATATCACCTCTGAAATAATATATGCAATAATTTTTAATTTGTAGATTGGGAGAACATAAAAACACTAAAAAAATACACAGCAACTGTTATTCTTGGCGTTTAGTACAAGTGTTATATAAACGCTAAGAAATCAGGTTACTGTGTATATCATAATTATTATTAAGCTAATAAATGAAAGGAAGCTAGATTGTAGCTAGTCCCACTCTAAGGTTTTATATTCTTTTCTCTTATCTCTTAAAAGAAGGTCATTCAGTGCTTCTTTTGCAGTCTTTCCTTCAAATAAGACCATGTTAATCTGCTCAACAATTGGCATTTCAACATTATTCTTCTGAGCTAAAGCAAGTGCAGCTTTCGCGGAGTTAACACCCTCCACTACCTGATTTACTTGTTTCATTGCTTCTTCCATGGTTTTTCCTTGTCCCATTAAATTACCAGCATTCCAATTACGGCTGTGTACACTAGTGCAGGTTACAAATAAATCACCAAAACCGGATAACCCTGCAAAGGTTTCCATTTTACCACCCATAATCATACCAAGACGACTGATTTCAGCCATACCCCTTGTCATTAACGCTGCTTTTGTATTATCTCCAAGACCAAGACCATCTACAATGCCTGCTGCCAAAGCGATAACATTCTTTAAGGAGCCACCAAGCTCAATGCCAATGATATCAGGGCTAGTATATACACGAAAGACATCGGTCATAAAAGTATCCTGAATGAATTTTGCGGTTTCTTTCGTTGTAGCACCAACAACAATTGTTGTTGGAACGCCGCGGCTTACTTCTTCTGCATGGCTAGGACCGGATAATACAGCAACATTTGCCTGTGGAATTTCTTCCTGAATAACTTCAGATAAAGTATAAAGTGTACCATCTTCAATACCTTTTGATACATTCACAATAACTTGTCCTTCTGAAATATAAGGACTTGCAATATGTGCGGTGGATCTGATATAAGGGGAAGCTACCGCCATAACAATTAAGTCTTTCTCTTTGCAGGCATCCTCTAAATCTAGGGTGATTTTAATCTCCTCTGGCATTTCTGCACCGGGTAAGTTCTTCATATTTTTACGATTTTCGTTAAGCATTCGAGCTTCTTGTTCAATTTTAGTCCATATTGTTACATTATGTCCTTTATTCGCAAGTAGAATTGCAAGAGCACAACCCCAAGTACCTGCACCCAAAACACTGATATTACTCATAAGCTCCTCCTTTTCAAATTGAATATGTCTTATTTTTATTCTTTTTCATTACTCACAAGCTTCGCTTTTTGCCCAATTTTATTTTCTGTGCCATTTAACAACCGTTTAATATTAGCGGTATGCTTGATAAATGCAACCACCATAAAGGCAAGAGAAAGTATCAGCATATGTAAATCACCTGGATATCTTATAAAAATCCATACAGGTAAAAACACTGCAACAAAAAGAGAACCAAGGGAAACATAACGGGTTAGTGCAACAATAGCAATAAAAATAGGTAGTGCAAATGGAACAATTAAGGGATCAAAAGCAATCATAACACCACCAGTTGCAGCAATGCCTTTACCACCCTTAAATTTTAGCCAAACCGGATAATTGTGACCGAGCACAACACCAAAACCAGTATATAGAGTCAAAAGTAAATTATAATCATAATCTTTTAAAAACAAGAAACGAACTAATATCATAGGTATAATTGCTTTTAGAGAATCACCTAACAAAGTGATTGCCCCAGCTTTCGCACCTAAGGTACGCAGTGCATTGGTAGTTCCTACATTTCCGCTACCATATTGACGTATATCCACTTTATTGAGCTTTCCCATGAAGTAACCCGTAGAAAAGCAACCAAAAGCATAACCGAATAGTAAGCAAAGAATGATTTTAGCAATCATTTTATGCGTTCTCCTTTCGCTCTCTGATTATAAATTTAAGTGGTGTACCGGAGAAACCAAAAGCATCCCGGACTTTATTTTCAATATATCTGGTGTAGGAGTAATGCATTAATTCCTTATCATTTACAAAGATAACAAAAGTTGGCGGTTTAACAGAAACCTGGGTAATATAATATAGTCTCAGTCTTTTACCCTTATCCGATGGTGGCTGTTGTAGTGCAACTGCTTCCATCAATATTTCATTTAACACACCGGTAGCAATTCGCAGGTTTTGATTTTGGATTACAACCTCGATTACTTCAAACAAACGGTGCATTCTTTGCCCTGTTTCAGCAGAAATAAATAAAATTTCAGCATATGGCATAAAGGAAAGAATTTCTTTAATATTAGAAGTATATTCCTTCACGGTTTTATTATTCTTCTCAATTAAATCCCATTTATTAACCACAATAATCATACCCTTGCCGCGGTCATGAGCAATACCAGCAATCTTTGCATCTTGCTCTGTAACTCCTTCTTCTGCGTCAATAACAAGAGCAACCACATCGGCACGTTCTACTGCTGCCACTGTTCTAATAATTGAGAAACGTTCTAGTTCTTCTTTGATTTTGCTTTTTCTTCTTAGTCCTGCGGTATCAATTAATACATATTCCTTACCATTACGACGAATAGGCGTATCTATCGCATCTCTGGTAGTACCCGCAATATTAGAAACAATAACACGATTCTGTCCAACAAGTTTATTCACTATTGAGGACTTACCTACATTAGGTTTACCAACAATTGCGATTCTAGGACGCTCGTCCTCTGCAATTTCTGTATTTCCTGTGTTAAAATGCTTTGTAATCTCATCCAGCATTTCACCAAACCCTAATTTACCAGATGCAGATACCGGGAAGGGTTCGCCAATGCCAAGATTATAAAACTCATATACATCCGGCATTAATTTTTCAAAGCTGTCTACTTTATTCACAACTAAGACAACTGGCTTTGCAGAACGTCTTAGCATATCTGCCACTTTAGAATCAGAATCTACCAGACCCTGTCTTACATCAGTTAAAAATACGATTACATCGGCTGTATCGATTGCAATTTGAGCCTGCTCCCTCATATAAGAAAGCATTTCATCCTTGCTATCTGGTTCGATACCACCAGTATCAATCATTGTAAATTGTGTATTTAGCCAAGTGACATCGGCATAGATGCGGTCTCTGGTTACCCCAGGGAAATCTTTAACGATAGAAATACGCTCTCCTGCCAAGGCATTAAAAAGTGTTGATTTTCCTACATTGGGTCTGCCAACAATGGCTACAATTGGTCTACTCATTTATAACCTCCAGATGCGGTACACGTACTTTATCTATAAAAGTGTTCCGCAATAATATTCGAAATTTATTACATAATAATAGAATCTATGAAAGACTTTCCATCTGATTGTACAATACGTAAATTGGTTTGTAAAGTATTTTCCTTATCACTCATGATGACACAATTTATATAAAATTATACCATGGATAAGAAAGCAGCTAAGCTTCCTCTTTTTCCTTGTGTCTTTCGGTGAGAGAAAAGTAATTCACTGTGACATGAGGTACAGACACCGGATATATGAATATTTTCATCTAAAAGACCAGCCTCCAGCAATACAGCACGGTTTGCCGCCCATAAATCACAAAGATATTTACCCTTTCCTGTTATTAAACTGTCAGAACAATTCTCTGAAGTACAATTGCTATTTGACAGGGTGCTAGCAGAGTAATGATCTAACGGGAACAGAATGTTCTGAAGCTGCTCGTTTGAAAATACCTTTATAAATTCATTTGCAGTCTCTTCTCCTATTTCATAACAATCCTTACATATGGATGGTCCAACTACGGCAATCAGATCGGAAGGTTCACAGCCATAGTGTTTTTTCATTTCGGCTACAGTAACAGCTCCAATTTTCCCAACCGTTCCTCTCCATCCTGCATGACTTAGTCCAATGGCTTTTTTTATTGGATCAACAAAATACAAAGGAACACAGTCCGCATATTTTGTTACTAACGTTACATTCGGACGATTGGTAATCAAGCCATCGATCTCATCAAAATCTCTGGGAACAAACAGTCCTTTTCCACAATCTTTTTCATCAACTGCCAGAATGTTAGTTTTATGAACCTGGAATGAAACAACCACAGAATTTACATTAAAACCAATGCTTTTTGCAATTCTACGATAGTTTTCTTCTATATTAGCTGGATTATCCTGCAGAGGGCTGGTTTCACTTCCTAAATTCATAGAAGCAAATATATCAGTACTTACACCACCTAATTTGGTAGAGAAGCCATGGCGAAGGAAAGAGAACTGAGATAACACAGGAAAAGAAAGATGTGGCACTTCATCTATTGTATTAAGAATTGCATTATTTGTATTCTCAAATGTCATTATAATCAGCCTTTCTTAATTATTATTCAATTTATATCGTTGTATCCTTTATATGCCATTAAAGGCATTCTTAATCAAGGAAATCTCATTACCAAGAATCATCACCACATCAAACCGACAGGGTGTATTGGTTGGTAATTTATGCAATAACATATAGAATTCTGCAATTCGAGTAATTCTTCGAATCTTACTTGGAGTAATGGCCTCGGAAGGGAAACCTTTTGAAGTGGTGGCACGATATTTGACCTCAATAAAACAGAGATAGCCTTCTGCCTTTGCAATTAAGTCAATCTCTCCTATCTTACAGCGAAAATTTCTTTGCATAAGTTGATAACCGCACCTTTGCAAGAAATCTGCAGCCCTTCCTTCAAATACAGTCCCTAGCTCCCTATTGTTCATTTCTTATAACCCTTTTCTTTTGTCTGCTCCATTCGATCAACAAAAACTAATATTTCAGCAACAACACTATATAGTTCAGGGGGAATCATACTACCAAGTTCCAGTTTTGATAAGGTATTCGTAAGCTTCTCATCCTGATAGAGGGGAATATCTGCTTCCTTTGCCTTCTGTATGATTTTATCCGCCAAATATCCCTTTCCCGTTGCAATTACCTTTGGCGCTGCATCATCAGGATCATAGGAAAGCGCAATAGCTGTCTTCTGTTTTTGAGGGATTGCTGTATCTTCTTGTTTCTTAAAAGGATTGTTCTGTTCCATAAATCATTACCTTTCTGATTCTAAGAAAACAATATGTATGTACCAAAATTATATCGAAACAAAACGTATCCTGCAAACGTAAGAAACAAGTAAAAGCTTACCTAGTATATAATAATTGTTGTTTATATTATGTTCTTCAAAAAGCTTCTGCGGTGAATTGGTGTTAATCCAAGCTCCTTAATTGCTTCAATGTGCTTTGCAGATCCATACCCTTTATTACTTGCAAAATCATATCCCGGAAAAATCTTATCATATGCCACCATAAGCCGATCTCGTGTAACCTTCGCAACAATACTTGCAGCCGCAATTGAGATACTTTTTGCATCCCCTTTGATAATAGGAACCTGTTTCATGGTAACACCAGGAATGGTTACTGCATCATTTAATAATATATCGGGTGTTACGTTCATATTCAATATAGCTTTTCGCATTGCTTCATAGGTTGCCTGCAAAATGTTCATTTCATCAATTTGATCCGGCGGGACACTTCCTATCCCAAAAGCAACTGCTTTTGCAATAATCTCATCATAAAGTTCCTCTCTTTTTTTCTCAGATAATTGCTTTGAATCATTAATATATAAGATATCACAATCCTTAGGTAAAATTACCGCTGCTGCAATAACTGGACCAGCAAAAGGACCGCGGCCCACCTCATCAATTCCACAAATATATTGATATTCACAATATTGGTTTTCGTACTGCTTCATAATCTCCATACGCTCTAGTTCTAAAGCTAAGGAATTTACTTTATTCCTGTATTGGTTGCATATAGTCTGAACACCACTACGGTCATCTGTATGATACAGTTCTAAAAGGCCTGTTATTTCCTCTGGTTTTGCCTGCATAAACTCCAATTTAATAAGAGCTATTTTTTTACTTGATTGAATGATTTCTTCCTTTATCATCTGAAGTTTCTCCTTTAGTTAAAGTTGTTCCTCCTGCAATGTCGATTCAGCCGATTGGATTATCTGCGGGTACTCTAAGGTAATGTTTCCAAGCTTAGTACTACGGAAATCATCAATTATGAAAGCAGCAGCTCGATCTACATCCGGGGTTCCACCCTTTAAAAGACAAGAACGCTTAATAGCGATTCCCTCCAGTACCTTTAAAGAATCGCTAATATCCTTTAATTCCTGTGTGTTATCAATACCATAGCGATTTGACAATACTTCGGGATAGTGGTTATTAAGTATTAAAATTAAATTAAGTGCCATGGTTGTTGTATCAACAATAGTATCATTAATTGAACCAATTAAAGCTAATCTTAACCCAACGGTCTGATCCTCAAACTTTGGCCATAGAATACCAGGTGTATCCAAAAGCTCTGTCAGTTTATTAATTCGAATCCATTGCTTTCCCTTTGTTACACCGGGTTTGTTTCCGGTTTTTGTGGAAGCCTTACCAACAAAACTATTAATAAAAGTGGACTTACCAACATTTGGTATGCCAACTATCATGGCACGTACTGGTCTATTTAAAATACCACGTCTACGGTCACGCTCTATTTTTGCTTCACAAGCTTTATTGACTATATCCTGAACCTGCTTTACGCCAGCGCCGCTTTTTGAATTAACTAAAGCTACGAAATATCCCTTTTCTTCAAAATAAGCCTTCCAGGCATTGTTATACCGTTGATCTGCCATATCACTTTTATTTAATAGGATAACCCTTGATTTGCCTTTCGCCAATCCGTCGATATCAGGATTCTTGCTGGAATATGGAATTCTGGCATCTACCAGCTCAATTACCACGTCGATTAGCTTCATATCCTCCTGCATCATTTTTTTTGCTTTGGCCATATGGCCGGGGTACCATTGAAAATGCATGTTAATCACCTCTAGTTTCCATCTGTTGTTGTATTGGTCTCATCTGATGATGCATCGGTTTCCTCCGGGGTTCCAGTAACATCATCCGAAGTTTCCTCTGAAACTTCCTTTTTCAAATTTAATTTATTTACAAAATTGAAAGGCGATAGCCTTATAAACGCCTGTCCAATAATTTCTTCCTTTCGAATTGTTCCTACACTTGCAAATCTGCTATCTTCGCTATTGTTGCGATTATCTCCCAGCACAAAGTATTCATTTTCTTCAAGCAGGATTTCTTCTGTGGCTAGTCCATAATTGTTCATCTGATCAACGTTGACAATATCTTCAACAACTTCTCCATTGATGTAGATTTGCCCATCAATTATTTGTATGCGTTCCCCAGGTAATCCGATAATACGCTTTATATCATAATAACTATGTTCATTGCCACTTTCTTGGAATACTATTACTTCAAATCTCTTAGGGTCAGTAAAACGATAAGTAAATTTATTAATTATAACTTTGTCATGATCTTTTAAGGTTCCTTCCATAGAGATACCAATCATTTCAGTTTTTTCTAAAGCATAATTCACAATAAGGTAGGCTAGAAAAACAACTGCTGCAATTTCCGCTATAAGCAAAATAAGGTCAAATATAATCTTTTTTAGCAGCGGCCGTTTGCTCTCTTTTTCAAAATCATAATTCATGCTAATACTAACCCTCCCATTCTTTTCTTATTTAACACTCAAACCATAGTTATATTTAAATATTCCCGTTTATGAACCATTATTAACAAGTTCCTAACATCTTATAAACAAATGACTGTATAACTTATATTTTCACACCCAGCAGATTAAATTTTATGTAATAGTTCAAATTCCTATTATATAAAAAAGGGACAACCACTCAAGTATTGTCCCTTTGTTGTACTATCTGATTAACTCTTTAACCTTAGCCTTCTTACCAACTCTATCGCGTAAGTAGAAGAGCTTAGCTTTTCTTACTTTACCACGTCTTACAACTTCGATTCTATCGATGCTAGGACTGTGTAATGGCCATGTTTTTTCTACGCCAATACCATTGGATGTTTTTCTAACAGTAAAGGTTTCTCTTGAGCCACCATTCTGTCTCTTAAGAACGGTACCTTCAAAAACCTGTAATCTTTCACGGTTACCTTCTTTTACTTTAGCGTAAACCTGTACGGTATCGCCTACGTTGAAGCTAACAACATTTGCTTTCAACTGTTCTGCTTCAATACTCTTAATAATATCGTTCATTTTGTGACCTCCTATCGTATTTAGATGTTCTTAATACCATATGTATTAGCGGACCATCCCATCTCACAACAACTAACTTTAACACAAGCAACTAGAAAAAGCAAGTATTATTTTGTGATATAATCCATAAATTGTAACAGTTTAACCTCAATTCTAAATATAGAAATATGATTTGATATATGACTATCAAAACAGATTATTTGCATTCATCGATACGCATAATCATAGTCTCAGTTAGCTGAACTGTTAATACACTTCAAAGTTCTTTTGAAATATCAATCTCGTTAAGTACTCCCTTTCCTCTTCTGTTAAATCCGCCTTTTCCAGAAGGTCCGGTCTTCTTTCATAAGTTCTAAGAATGGATTGTTCTCTTCTCCAAGCATCAATATTGGCATGATGACCACTAAGTAATACCTCTGGTACCTTTTTACCCATAAAGGTTTCGGGTCTTGTATACTGCGGATATTCTAAAAGATTATCCTGTAAGGATTCAAACTCTGAGGATACCTCATTGTTCAAAACTCCGGGAATCAATCGGGAAATAGCATCCACCATTACCATTACCGGAAGTTCCCCACCGGTTAAAACATAGTCGCCAATGGAAACATAATCTGTCACTACCATTTCTAAAACACGTTCATCAATTCCTTCGTAATGTCCGCAAAGGAATATCAAATCTTCTTCCTTTGCAAATTCCTCTGCCATACCCTGATGAAAAACATTACCTTGAGGAGTAACATAAACAACACGAGGTCTTACAAAGTTTGTAGGGTCTTCCTTTGTCATTTTAATATGATTCATTAAATACCCATAGGATTTATATACTGGCTCGGCTTGTATTACCATTCCCGCACCACCACCGTATGGGTAATCGTCTACCCTATGATGTTTGTCTTCACTAAA
>JAFACO010000572.1 GCA_023425485.1 Bacillota bacterium | reverse complement strand
GCTTTTGATGCCTCTGATACCTCATCTGCAGAATTTGCTGTGGTATTACTTACTCCGATTGTCTTATCAATTAAGGATTTCATACTGGATAACATATGATTAATACTCTGCCCCAGCTTACGAAATTCATCCTTACGCTTAATATTTAAATCAATTTTCAGATTACCTTCTGCCACCTGCGTCATAACTTGATTTGTTTTACGTATTGTTTTACTTATTCCGTTGGATATCAGGATTCCGATACAGAGCGCCAGAATGCTTGTAAATATCACAATAAGAAGTGTAACAAGCTTAACACTTTCAGCCTGATTGGTTACATCTGTCTCTGGGATTAAAGCAAATACCAGAGAATCCCCAATATCTAACTTAGAATAGATGAATAAATAACTCTCACCCTGATATGTAACATAATCGGATGCCAAAGTGGTTTCTTGATCTTTTATTGCTGTTTGATAGAATTCTTCCTTTGTAATGTCAAACCCTTCTGGAGAACTACTACTAAGGATTGCTTTCCCGTCATTTGTTAAATATCCTGTAATGCAATTCTCTCCGAAGTTAGCCTTCTCCAATAAATTTTGAATATAAGCAACGTCCACATCCAGAACAATATAGCCGATTTGCTGAAAGTTTGAATTATTTAGTTTCTTGATATAGGAGAGTGCAAACTTTTGAGTTTTTTTAGGAAAGGCTGAATCAATAGCGGGATGATTGCCCACCCATACTCCTGCTTTCCCAGCCTCTTCCACCCTGGCTGCTTCCTCCGAGGTTAGAAAGCTTTCATAGAATTCTGCCTTCATATTGCCTACAGAGGAAACTGGGCGTCCATAATTACCAAAGACATAAATGTCACTAATGTACTCATCGGCTGTTTCGGTCGCAATAATTTTCTTTTCGACTTCACCACTTCGGCTTGCCTCTTCTGTGGGGTTAGTGGAATAATAACCTGAGTAATATTTTATAACTACTTCATCAGAAGTTAAGCCAAGTGCCTTTTCTGAGATATTACCTATACCCTGTTCATAGTACTCACTCATCATATCCAGACTAACCAGTGCATTCGATTCATAATTATTAACTAAACCCCGGGATGCCATCTGATAACTAAGTATCCCAAGAAAGATAAGGAAGACAACTGGAAGTAAAAAGGCTAAAATTAACTTAGTTCGTATGCTATGAAAATTATGACCACTATGTTTATGGGATGCTTCCTGTTTTTTTGTTCTCATCATAAGTGTTTCCTTCCCTTATTTTCATGGGTACTATATAGAACTAATTCTTGCTGTACACTTCAAACTCTGCTACCTGACCACCACCTGCGCCAGAGTTCTCTGTAATTTCTAATTGTACGAATCTAGCTTCCGTTTCAGCAAAGGTTAACTGAATTTCGTTGCCAGTATCTGGATCAAAGGTATATTGTGTAGTTCCAATTAGATCTGTAAATGTTGTTCCATCCGCACTGATTTTAACTGCAATGGTCTGTGTACGTTTACCCCAAATTGCAAGAGGGTTAAGTGCAACCCTTATTGCATTGATCTTTGTTGGATTCTCTAAATCGACTGTTAAGGTATTGGGATAGTCTTTTGTTCCTTCCCAGTAAGATGCACCATCTGTATTTCCGTCATTTGCTTTCTCTGCATTATAAACATCATTAAAAGCGTTTGCTTTTATACCCTTCCCAACAGCAACATTGGTGCCTTCCGGTAGTACGGCTACATACTCTTCCTTAATAAATGCTGGATGTTCCTCTGCTTCCGTTTGATCCCTTGCTTCGTTAATTGTCACATTAGCAGTCGGAATATCCTGCGGTGGTTCAACAATGCTTTTTTGCTTATATACTGCAAGCGCTATTATTGCAATGAATAATAAAACAATTACAATTCTTCTTAAAATCTTTACAATCTTCATAATCCTCCAATCCGCTGCCAGGCAGCTTCACCCGTTATTCAATAACCAGATTCTTTGTCGAAGCTTCGTCAATATCAAACTTACCCTGCTCAAAGCTTGTAATCTTCTCACCTAGAATTGTAAGGTTTTTAATCGTGATATCTTCAACTGTATGTGTCTCATCATAGCCATAAATTCTTGATTCATTAAAACGTCCTGCCAATACGGTTACTCCATCAATCAACACATTTCTAATTTGGCCTCTTTCCCTTGTCGTAGACCAGTTGGAACTATCTGCAATATTAAAATCAATTAGATATGGCATTTGATCTCCATCACCTGATCCTACCTGTGCATTTTCTACAGTAATATTTCGAAAGACAATATCAGTGATGGTTGCGTCATCTGCATTGTGAACGGAAATAACTGGTTTATGGAAGTTATTAAGAACTAAGATATCCTCGAAGGTAATATCGCTTATTACAGCATCCGGCTGACTTCCTTTGTTGGTCTCATAGCCCAGCTCCATGGACTGTGCTAAATCTGTCCATAACTGGTTGTTTTTAAAGGTTATGTTCTTTGAGTTCCCAGCATAATTCTTAACAACAAGATTGTCATCCCAGCTTCTAACAAAGGAATTCTGAACAAGATAATTTTCACAGGATTGTAAAGTAATACCATCTCCGTTAGGTCTGGAAGAAATAATCTTAATACCATCTATCAGACCGTTCTTTGAAGACAGGGCGGAGCAAACCCATGCATTAGGATTGAGCACGATGATGTCACGAATTTCTACACCATCACAGTTATCAAATTTTAGAGGAACAAATGCTGTTTTACCCATCCAACTTTCATAGAAGGAACCATCCACGATACCTCTACCCATTACTTTGATATTAGAAGCATAATTTGCTTGGATAATTCCATGAACTACAGCTCCACCAGCAAGATACAGCGTTTGGTTATCTTCTAAGATAATGGATTCTGCTTTCCATTCTCCTGGTCCAATGTATACAACATTTTCATCACCCTCCTTAGGAGGATTTACTTCCAATGGATTTGCAAAAATGTGAATTGCACGTGCAGGTGAATCATTAAATGTTACTGTGTAAGTATCTGGTGTGTTAACCGTAAAGGATACTGTGTGTGTTTCTTTGTCAATTACTGGTTCAATTCCATAACTTAATGGACTGATTTTAACAGTTTCAAGATCAATCTCTGGCACATTTACTTCAATATTTGCTATGCCCTCAAAATCAAAATAGGTTATCGGTGTTCTGGATTGTAATGGCTTATAATCCGCATACCAGGTTCTATTATGGTTTACATTTGTCTCATATACATAAGTGTCATACCCATTCACTTTAATCATTGTATTGGTGCTGTGCATCAAAGAAAAATCTCTGTCTTCCTCACTTGCAGTTTTTAAATCCTCCTCTGTTGCATCCTTAAGTGATTTAGGCCCCTCGTAAAGTACCAGCTTGGAAGCACTCATGTCAGTCATTGCCTCAACAGCTTCCTGCCTTTCCTTCGTG
>JAFACO010000053.1 GCA_023425485.1 Bacillota bacterium | reverse complement strand
TGTTTATTGCTAAGCACACATATAACATAAAACATTTTGAAGATAAAAACTGTGACTCCAGTCATACTTATAAAAAAATATAAAAAAAATGCAAACTACAGGTAATCTGTGTTTGCATTCAATGTATTCCTATAGTTGGTCAATTTAAGCTTCGTCCATTAAGGCGTTCATATTAAGAATAAGTACCTTTTTGTTTCCTATTAATTCTATAATACCGCCTTCTTGTAAACTGCTCATCTTTCTACTCACGGTTTCCCTAGCAATACCTATGTAGTTGGCGATACCTTCTCGACTGATAGGTAGTTCCACTAAAGTGCCTTTTGGCTCTTTCTTACCGTACTTTTCAGCAAATTCAAGTAAAACGGCGTTGACTCTGGAATCAATACTTTTTGTACCCATATTCTGAATCGTACTTTCCAATAGGTTAATGCGGATGCATAACTGATCAATTATCTTAAAACTAATTTCAGGATTTGTTTTTAATAATTCTTGAAAGCTTTTATTAGGAATGGTACAAATATGTGTCTCCGCTAATGCTTCGACATTGTAGGTGGCATTAAGAGTTCCCAATAAATTCTTTTCACCAAAAAAATCACCTTCATTAAAAATATATAGGATCTGTTCCTTTCCCTCAAAGTTGTAACGAAAGGATTTTACTTTTCCCTGATTAATAATGTAGAGGCTATCTAATTTACCGCCTTCCATTACTATCATTTCACCCTTTTTATATTCTCTTCTGACGATAAGATCGGCAATTTTAGTGATTTCTGCATCATTTAAGCCTGCAAAAATTGGGACATTCTTGGGACATTCCCTTTCTTTACATTTGTGACAACTGCAGCCTGTCGGATTCATAGATGCCAGCCTCCTTATCTTATTGTTTTATAATTTATGAATAAATCAATTTTTGTTCCATGTAGTTTCATTTTACAATAGTAAGACAACTTTGTCCATATCACTCGCCGTTACTGCGAATTAAATTGAGGAGCCCGATAATACCACCAATCATCATACATAGTGCGCCTGCACTTGTAATTCCTCCTGAAAGCAGAATTGCCCCTGACACGAATAAAGTTACACCCCATATTGTTAATTGCATTGAAAACCCCTTTTTCATGGTCATTCACCACCTTTCACTAATTAAAAATTAATTCACTATTTCAAATGGATTCATTTACTAATAATACAAATAATACATGAAATTAGATAATATTTCCACAGCCAGTTAAATTATATTTGCGAAATAAAATGCACTAGTATCAATAATGCTCTGTAACATAGTTATTTTATAGAAGGACTTGATAAAATGTTATAATTTTGAAAATTTATAATCACTTTACAGGGATTTGTTTTTGTGAAACTTGATAAAAAAATAATATCTGGTAACACTAGAATTCATAAGAATTCATAAAAAAAATTATTCCCATAAAATTTTTATCCTATGTTTAAAATAATATGGGACAAATTCAATTTTTCTTAACTGTTTTTGTTGAAAAAGATACAATAAATGTTATAATCAAAATAACGGTTATAACCGTAAACAGGAAAAGGGAGGAACAAAATGAAGAAATTTATAGCAACTATGTTAGTATGTGTACTTGCTGCCTCTATGTTAGTTGGCTGTGGTACAAAGAGCAAGACAAACCAAATCGCTCTTATCACTGATAAGGGTAACATCGATGACAAGTCCTTTAATCAAGGATCTTGGGAAGGTGTTGTAGAATTCTGTAAGGATAACGACATCAAAGATTACCAGTACATCAAACCAGAGGATGCATCCGATGCTGGTTACCTTAAGGCAATTGATGATGCCGTTAAAGCAGGAGCTAAAGTAGTTGTAACACCTGGTTTCTTATTCGAAGTACCAGTTTTTGAAGCACAGACCAAGTATCCTGAAGTTAAATTCATTCTTCTTGATGGTGCACCACACAACACTGATTACACTGACTTTACACACAATACTAATGTTGCAAGTGTTAAGTATGCAGAAGAGCAGTCCGGATACCTTGCAGGTTATGCAGCTGTTAAAGATGGCATGACAAAGCTTGGTTTCATGGGTGGTATGGCAGTTCCAGCGGTACAAGCTTTCGGTTATGGCTTCCTTGAAGGTGCAGAAGCTGCAGCAGCAGAACTTGGCCTTGCTGATGGTGCAATCACAGTAACTTACCATTACACTGGTAACTTTGAAGAGAACGATACCAACAAAGCAACTGCTAAGACTATGTACCAGGAAGGTACAGAAGTAATCTTTGCTTGTGGTGGTTCTGTAGGTAAGAGCGTTATGTCAGCTGCCAACGAATCCAGCGCTAAAGTAATCGGTGTTGACGTTGACCAGAGATATGACAGCGAAACAGTAGTTACCTCCGCTATGAAGGGTCTTGGCGCTTCCGTATATGCAGTTCTTGATGCTATCTACAATAAAGACAGCTGGGCTACTTACGGTGGTGAAGAGACATACTTTAACGCTGCTAATGCAGGTGTTGGTCTTCCAACAGTAGTTATTGGTGATGACAAAGCTGATGCATTTGACAGATTTACTTCCTTTGATAAAGCTGCATACGATACTGTTTTTGCAACTTTAGTTGATGGAACTGTAACTCCTATCCGTACAATTACTGTTGCTGATGCAAGTGGTATTGCTACTGCAGAAGAGTTAACAACAGGTCTTAGCCTTGCTAAGGTAGCTGTTACTGTAAGATAGTTTTAAAAATGTTTAGGAATAATGGCTTAAGCCATTGTTGACAGATTGATAAAAGCTGCTGCTGCAAAATCATATGTATTCTATTTTGCAGCAGCTTTTTTGTCCGACAGAATAAAAAAGCACTACGGTGAAACTTATTCGAATACATAACCAGTTAAATATTGTTTATAATGTTTTATTGAAAGACGATTATAATTAGTTCGTTGTAAGTTATGTATTTTACTAAATATGCAACTATTCAGAAGCAAGCCCGAAGACCTGCGGTCCTCGCTGTGTGGTTCTGAACAGTTACCAAAATATTAGAGTGAGGTAAACATGGAAAACTATATAATTGAGATGCTTCACATAACAAAAGAATTTCCTGGAATCAGAGCGAATGATGATATAACTCTGCAGCTCAAAAAGGGAGAGATACATGCTCTTTTGGGGGAGAATGGTGCGGGTAAATCCACTTTAATGAGTATTCTTTTTGGTTTGATTCAGCCAGAGCTGGGTGAGATTAAAAAAGACGGAAAGACAGTAAAGGTTAATAATCCTAAGGATGCAAATAATCTTGGGATAGGTATGGTTCATCAGCATTTTAAGTTGGTGGATATATTTACGGTATTGGAAAACATTATTCTAGGTGTAGAACCAAATGAACTTGGCTTTCTTAAAATGAAGGAAGCGAAGCAAAAAGTAATTGAACTAAGTAAACAATATGGGCTTTCCGTTGATCCGGATGCCGTTATAGAAAAAATATCGGTTGGAATGCAGCAGAGAGTTGAAATACTAAAAATGCTGTATCGTGAAAATGATATTCTTATCTTTGATGAGCCTACGGCGGTACTAACACCACAGGAAATCAATGAACTAATGCAAATCATGCGTGGTTTTGCAAAAGAAGGAAAATCGATTTTATTTATTACCCATAAATTGAATGAGATCATGTCTGTTGCAGATCGTTGTACCGTGCTTAGAAAAGGCAAATGCATTGGGACTGTTGATATAAAGAATAGCAGTAAAGAAGAACTGTCTAGAATGATGGTTGGTAGAGATGTAAAATTTGCTGTTGATAAAAATGAGCAAAAAGCAGGAAAGACGGTGCTTTCTGTTAATGAAGTTTCTGTACCATCTAAGATTAGCAAGAAGGAAGCAGTGAATAATGTTTCCTTTGAAGTGAAAGCTGGCGAGATTGTATGTTTGGCTGGTATTGAAGGCAATGGTCAATCTGAACTCATTGCAGCAATTACAGGTCTTGAGAAGTTAAGCAGAGGGAAGATTAATCTTGTTGGTAAGGATATTACTAAGTATTCTGTCCGTGCTCGTTCTAAGTCAGGTATGAGTCATATACCGGAGGATCGTCATAAACACGGACTTGTTCTTGATTATTCTGTGGAACAAAACATGGTTCTGCAACGTTATTGGCAACCAAAGTTCCATAAAGTTGGTTTTATAAAAAAACAAGAAGTAAGATCCTATGCTGAAAATTTAATTCAGAAATTTGATGTTCGTAGTGGACAAGGTCCAATTACAATAGTAAGAGGAATGTCAGGTGGTAATCAGCAAAAGGCAATAATAGCAAGAGAAATTGATAAAGAACATGAACTATTAATTGCGGTTCAGCCAACCAGAGGTCTCGATGTTGGTGCAATTGAATTTATTCATAAACAGTTGGTAGCTACCAGAGATGCAGGAAAAGCTGTTTTGCTCATGTCACTGGAGCTGGATGAAGTTATGAATGTAAGTGATCGTATTCTTGTTATGTATGAGGGCGAAATTGTAGGAGAATTAAACCCGAAGGAAACAACCGTAGAGGAGCTTGGTCTTTATATGTCAGGAGCCAAACGAAATACAGCAAAGGAGAAAATCGATGAAAAATAAACAGAGTTCTCCATTTAATATAGCTAAATTGAAAGGGCTAGGATTTTCACAGTTTACTGCAGCACTTCTGGCAATTGCATTAGGACTTATCTTCGGATTAATCGTTATGATCATTGCTAAACCAGAGAATGCTTTTTACGGATTTATGAATGTACTGTTCGGTGGTTTTAGTCGATTAGGTGACGTGTTCTACTTTGCAACACCAATCCTTATGACGGGTCTGGCAGTTGGATTTGCTTTTAAAATGGGCTTATTTAATATCGGAGCCTCCGGTCAATATACCATGGGTATGTTTTTTGCCATGTATGCTGGTTTTATGTTTAAATTACCTGGTGCACTGCATTGGATTGTATGTATTTTAGCGGGTATGATCGGTGGTATGCTCTGGGGTGTAATTCCAGGTATACTAAAAGCTTATGCTAATGTAAATGAGGTAATTACCTCCATTATGCTGAACTATATTGGTATGTACCTTGTGGATATGATGGTTCAGGGCAATGCAACCATGTATGTGGCTTCCAAAACCAGAACTGCATATTTGCCAGCATCGGCTCAGATACCTTCTCTGGGAATTGAAGATTCAAATGTAAACTTTGCAATTGTAATTGCAATCGTGATTGCTATTATTTTATTCATTGTCCTGAATAAAACAATCTTTGGATATGAATTAAAAGCGACTGGCTTTAATAAGTTTGCCAGTAAGTATGCAGGTATGAATGACAAACGTAATATTATTCTTACCATGCTGATTGCAGGTGGTTTGGCAGGCTTAGGTGGAGCATTTTATATGTTAGCTCCTTCCACAATTGCAGGAAGCAGTACGACCTACGAGCCAATTAATATTATAGCAGCTAATGGATTCAATGGTATTGCGGTTGCCTTATTAGGCAGCGCTAATCCAATTGGTATTATTTTTTCAGCAGTATTTATTTCTCATATTCAACGTGGTGGAACCATCATCAGTAGTCAACTTGGTTATAAACCTGAAATAGTTGATGTTGTTATAGCAGTAATTATCTATTTCTCTGCTTTTGCTATGTTAATGAATATGTCAGTAGCCAAGCTTATTAAGAAAAAGCGCAATAAGAAAGATTCATCAGTAACAAAGGATCAGGAGGTGGCATAATGGATACTTTATATTATTTAGTTCAAAACATGCTTCCGGTTGCCATTCCATTGTTGCTCGTTGCTCTTGGTGGAATGTTTAGTGAGCGAAGCGGTATCATTAATATAGCACTGGAAGGTATTATGTTATTCGGGGCATTTCTAGGTTGCTTTACAGTGTATTTTGTTCAGAGATCAGATCTGAATGGTCAGGTAATATTGGTGATTGGTATGTTAGCAGCGGCATTGGCAGGTATTATATTCTCCATGCTTCTTTCTGTTGCAGCGGTTAACTTAAAAGCAGACCAGACCATTACAGGAACAGCGCTTAATATGATTGTACCTGCATTAATTCTTCTTTATGCAAAGATGTCCTTTAACAGTGATGGAATTACCACGGACGTTAATTTTTATATTAAAAAGGTGCCAGGGCTTGGAGATATTCCAGTAATTGGACAGCTATTCTTTACAAAAACCTATATCACCGTTTACATTGGATTTTTGTTATTAATTATAGCTACGATTGTATTTTACAAGACCAAATTTGGTTTGAGATTACGTGCTTGTGGTGAGCATCCACATGCGGCAGATTCTGTTGGTATCAA
This sequence comes from Bacillota bacterium, assembly GCA_023425485.1. Taxonomy (GTDB): domain Bacteria; phylum Bacillota; class Clostridia; order Lachnospirales; family Lachnospiraceae; genus Mobilitalea. Next base: position 885 of record JAFACO010000053.1, on the reverse strand, counting down.
TGTATATGTAATGAGATATGCAGGTGTTGCATTATCTGGTTTCTTAGGCGGTATTGGTGGTTTCTTCTATTCTGTTGGTGTAACCGATGGTAATATTAATGGACATACTGGTGTAGCTGGTTTTGGTTTCCTTGCATTAGCAGTAATGATCTTTGGACAGTGGAAGCCAATCAGAATTCTCTTTGCGGCTCTTTTCTTTGCTTTCCTAAGAGTTTTAGCTTATTCCGTAGCATTAATACCAGTTCTAAATCAGTTGGATATACCACAAACTTACTTTAAGATGCTTCCTTATGTTGCGACTTTAATTGTACTTATCTTTACATCAAAGAAATCCAAAGCACCAAAGGCAGAGGGTATCCCTTATGATAAAGGCAGAAGATAGTCTGCAGGGAGTCGAAATATTGTCATTATTTTCAAAAGAAATATTAGTATTTTGGAAAGAAAATAGAATATACTTTGTGTAAGTGTATGCTTAAGGCAGCACTATGATTGTAACTGATCATAGGCTGCCTTTTCTGGTTGCCTAAAGACTTGTAAGGTAGCAATGAGGTTATTATTAAGAATTTCTTAAAAAAGTGTGATTTTTTACTATACCTCCTATAAATCATAGGATAAGTATGCTATACTGAATTAATTCGTGGCTGTGAATGGTACAATATGGAGGAAACATGTTCGGATATGTTAATATCAACAAACCAGAATTAAAAATGAAGGATTTCTTTAAATATAAGGCTTATTATTGTGGTTTGTGCAAGACACTACATACAAGGTATGGGCGATTGGGGCAAATGACATTATCCTATGACATGACATTTTTAATTTTATTGTTGACCTCTCTATATGAAAGTGAAACAAAGAAGGAGCAAAATCGTTGCATCACACATC
>JAFACO010000484.1 GCA_023425485.1 Bacillota bacterium | reverse complement strand
AGTATGCCGATTCTATCATTATTTTACTTGTAATTATCTTAAATGCGGTTATCGGTGTCATTCAGGAGTTCAAAGCCGAAAAAGCGGTAGAAGCTCTTCAAAAAATGACAACACCAAAGTCCTTAGTGCGTCGTGATGGTAAGGCAATTGAGATTAATTCCGAAGAGGTTGTTCCTGGTGATATCGTTTTACTAGATGCTGGTCGCTATGTTCCTGCTGATATCCGTTTATTGGACACTGCCAATCTTCAAATTGAGGAATCAGCACTTACTGGTGAATCCGTTCCATCCACTAAGAATGCCTCTGTACAGTTACAAGACCCAAAAACTCCTATTGGTGATATGAGTAATATGGCCTTCCTATCGACCTTAACAACCTATGGCCGTGGAGAGGGTATTGTAGTTGCTACTGCGATGAGTATGGAAATTGGTAAAATAGCTTCTATTCTTGACGAAGATAATGATGAAATGACACCACTTCAGAGAAGACTCGATGAGCTAGGACGTATATTAGGTTTTCTTGCAATTGGTATCTGTGCTTTAATCTTTATAATTGCATTAATTCAAAAACGTGATTTATTTGAAATGTTCTTAACTGCTATATCCTTAGCTGTTGCTGCTATTCCAGAGGGCCTTGCTGCTATCGTTGCAATCGTATTAGCTCTTGGCGTTACCAGAATGTCAAAAATCAATGCCATTGTTAAGAAACTACCTGCAGTTGAAACCCTTGGTTCCGTAAATATTATTTGCTCCGATAAAACCGGTACATTGACACAGAATAAAATGACGGTTGTACAACAATACACCTCTGGTAATTTGTCACACGTACCAGGTGAAGGGAGTAATTTAACTGCAACCCCTGATGAACAAGAACTAATTAAATCCTTTGTACTATGTTCAGATGCTACTTATATTAATGGTCAGGGAACCGGCGACCCAACAGAAATAGCATTAATTATACTTGGTGATAAGTATAACCTTACAAAGGCACAACTAAATGAAAACCATAAACGTTTATCTGAAAACCCTTTTGATTCAGATCGTAAATTAATGTCTACCTTAAATTCAGAGGGTAATACCTATCGAATTCATACAAAGGGTGCCATTGATAACATATTAAAACTATCGACCACTGCTTTGGTTAATGGCAATATTGTTCCGCTTACACCTGAACTAAAGGCTGATTATCTTAAGATAACAGAATCCATGTCTGATAGCGCTCTTCGTGTACTTGGTGTTGCGTTTAAAGATACGGATAAAATGCTTCCTCCAGAAGAAATGGAAAAGGACCTTACTGTTATTGGTCTTGTAGGAATGATTGATCCTCCAAGATTAGAAGTAAAGGATTCCATTCATGAAGCAAAAATGGCAGGCATTCGCCCTATCATGATTACTGGTGATCATAAGAATACTGCTGTTGCTATTGCGAAAGAGCTTGGAATTGCTGATTCGATTTCACAAAGTATAACTGGTACAGAAATTGATGAAATGACGGAAGAAGCTTTTGCAGCTCATATCAACGATTACAGAGTATTTGCCAGAGTATCTCCGGAACATAAAGTTAAGATTGTGCGTGCCTTTAAAGCACAGGGTAATATCGTATCCATGACCGGTGATGGTGTAAATGATGCTCCTTCTTTAAAATATGCTGATATAGGTGTAGCTATGGGTATTACAGGTACTGATGTTGCTAAGGGTGCCAGTGATATGATTTTAACTGATGATAACTTTACTACAATAGTACATGCTATTGAAGAAGGTAGAAATATTTATAATAATATCAAGAAATCCGTAATCTTCCTGCTCTCCTGTAATCTGGGTGAAGTAATTACTATATTGATTTCAATATTATTAAACTGGCCGGTTCCACTCCTCGCCACACAGATTCTTTGGATTAATTTAATTACTGACTCCTTACCAGCAATTGCCCTAGGTGTTGATCCTGGTGATAAAGATGTAATGAAACAAAAACCAAGAAATCCAAAGGAAAGTTTCTTTGCTGGCGGTGCAGGGTTTAGAGCAGTTTTAGGCGGAGCTTTAATCGGTTTATTAACCTTAGCTGCTTTCTACTTCGGTTTATCACAGCATGGCTATGAGTTGGGTTCCAAAATGTTATCCGAGGATATTTTAGAAGAAGCTATTCCTTACGCTAGAACAATGGCCTTTGTAGTATTAGCAGCTTCACAGCTCTTCTACTCCTTGTCCATGCGTAACTTTAATAAATCAATTTTCCGTATCGGCTTCTTCAGCAATAAGTATTTAATCGGTGCAATTATTGTTGGTATCTTACTCCAGTTAGTAGTAATAACTGTTCCTTTCCTTTCAAGCGCTTTTGGTGTTCACAACCTAAGTCTTTCTGAATGGGGAATTGTAATTGGCTTCTCACTCATACCACTTATCGTGAATGAGATTATTAAGGTATTTGCCAGTAAAAAAATTGATAAATTATAAAAATAAAATATAATAAAACCATAGGTGCTATTCTTATATCATCTATGGTTTTAACACTAGAAAGAGGCGTAATATGGAACAAGAAAATCGTATGAAGGTTATCTATCTTGCTGGAGGATGTTTTTGGGGAACAGAGAAGTATTTATCTAATATTGAGGGCATTGTAAGTACAGATGTAGGTTATGCCAACGGAAATACAGAAAATCCCACATATAAAGAGGTGTGTCACAATAACACTGGTCATGCTGAAACCGTCCGAGTATACTATGACCCAAAACAAATTCGTTTAGAGTTTATTTTAAATATGTATTATGATGTAATTAATCCTACTTCCGTAAATAAACAAGGGGAGGATACAGGAACACAATACCGGACTGGTATTTATTACGAGGATTCTAGTGATATTCCAGTTATCGAAGCATCCCTCAAAGAACTACAAACACGATATGAAAAGCCAATTGCTATTGAAATGCTTCCACTTAGCAATTATTATTTGGCGGAAGAATATCATCAAAAGTATCTGGATAAGAATCCAAATGGCTATTGCCATATCAGACCGGATAAGTTTGAAAAGGCTAAACTTGCAAAGGATGTATTCTAGGTGTAATTAAGAATCTGTTTTTAGGTAAGGATCTCATAAGTCATTTTTAGTGTTATATATTCGAAGAAGTATGACATAACCATCTGGATTTGCCTTATGAGAACCTTACCATCAGAACAAATCAATTTTAAAAAAACCATAAAATTAATTTGTCCTGATATAGACTGTCTAATTATTTATTCTTACTTCTCAATTGTCTCAATTACATGTTTAACATTTTTACCGTTTTATTGGATATTACTATGGTAATGTCAATACTGTGAAGCGCTTTAATTTATCCGTAAATGATTTTAGTTGTTCCTTCCGGTGTAAATATGGACAGCGTCTCTTAAAAAAGCGGCTAGTCCTGGTTGTTTTTTATCGTAATATGCAGTAAAACGCTCATCATCAACATACATCTGTGCTAAGCCCGCATGAGCTTCTTTGCTGTAGGACGGCCATGTGAAGGTTAACCATTGACGGTGTAAGGCAGCTGTCTTTTGCGCTAATTCTCCTGCTGGATCCTTCGTTGCAAAGGCTGCTTCCAAAGTATCTAATACCTCTTGACCCAGCTTTTCAAACGCTTCATAATCTTCCTTAGACATATTAAGCATTTTCTGATTTGATTTGTTTACTGTATCTTCACCATACTTCTCTCTTATTTCTTTTCCGAATTTTTCTTCATTTTCGTCAATTAACTTTTTCTTAAATCCTTCAAATTTTTCTTTATCACTCATTTTAATTAATCCTTTCTTGCAATCAATTGATTTTTTTACATTATCAATTAATAAATCCAGTTGTTTTCTCTGAATAAGGAGTTTTTCTAAATGGCTATTCAGAGCCTTCTCCTCGTCGAAATCCTGTGAAGATATTAGCTCCTTAATTGTGTCAAGATTAACGCCCATTTCACGGTAGAACATGATCTGCTGCAGCAGCTCCACTTCTTTGCTCCCATAAATACGATACTTTGATGAATTAATTCTTGCCGGCTTAAGAATTCCAATTTCATCATAATAGCGAAGGGTTCTGGTACTGACACCTGCCATTTGACCTAACTTCTGAATTGTATATTCCATATTGTTTTCCTCCTTACAAGCATAGTCTATACCTTTACGTAGCGTTAATGTCAATATAGTTTTTTCAAAATCGCAAGATTATTTTAAATATATTTAGATGCAAACAAAGAAGCTTCCTATATAACAGTTTTGAAAGATATTTTGCAATTATATTTGTAACGAACCTCTATCTTCGTTAGCATCTACAAAATTGCAAGAAGTCAGTCACCCTGTTTTAAGGAAGCTTTTCTTTGCTCATATTATTTACAAGAATTTACCGTACAATGCTTATGGGTTATTAAAAAATCAATATGAAACATTTGAGGAAAGCATCGGTTATTTTTTAGGATTATGCTTCAAAGGGCTAATCCTTATCCTTTGAACATTTTACTACTTCTAAGGTGCTTGCTAATACACCTGCCGATATTTTTGCAGTAAGAGAAACACAGCCTTCCACACAACAATGAGGAGCACATTTCGGTGCCGGGGAAACTTCAAAATCGGATCCTACTATATCTAACACCTTAACAACTTCACAGTTTACTATTTCAGGAGATACAAAAACATTTTCAAGTTTAAATACAACGCTTTTTACACAGGTAAATGGAACTGTTATTGGAGAACAGCCATAAGATCTGATAACAATTGGAATTTTTAGTTCCACAAAAATCTTAACATCTGCTGTCTTCACCCCAGGAATAGGTCCATAGCTCGGACATACAAAATCTTCATGTATCTCACAACTGGTTTCTATCACCTTAGCTTTTATATCATTGCAGACAGAAACAACTTCATATCCAGGAACATCAATACAACATTTAACGGATGTGGTAGTTTCCTTCGTAACTGTCTGCTTTATGATAGGATGAACCAAGGTTACACACCTTTGATTACCTTGCTCATAGTCATTATGGTCTGAACATTTTTCATAGTCATGTTCGTTTTCCGTTCCGTTCTCTTTCTCTTTATCCCTATCTTTATCCTTTTCATTCTCCTTTTCTGTTTCCTTACTGTAACAATTATTGTACTTATCAGAAAAATAATCTGTATAAGGTAATTTATATTCTCTCATATTATAGTCCCTCTCTTTATATTAATTAAGAGCATTTAAAAATCTTAGCACTATAATATATGTTTAATCGACATATTTTGACCCTTGGGTGTTTGTAATAATGTGAGATATGATTTAAAAATCTTCTAGCACAACATAGTGAATTCTTATGTAAGGTTAATTGCCCCCTTCAGCTGCTTCACGTACTTAGTTACGTATGGAATACATTCTTTCCCGTATTGGCCAACAAGTTTTACTATTGCGCTTCCCACTATTACACCATCTGCAATCTGTGCCATTGACACTGCCTGTTCTACAGTTGATATTCCAAATCCTATAGCACAAGGTATCTCTTTTACTTCCTTCACCTGCTCAATCATCTGATTAACATTAGCTCCAATTTCACTACGAATACCAGTAACCCCCATGGAAGAAACGCAGTATAAAAATCCTTCTGCTTCAGTGGCTATGGCCTTAATTCTTTCATTTGAGGTCGGTGCAATCATTGAAATTAGTGTAACACCATATTTTAAACAAAAAGGTTTTAATTCCTCTCTTTCATCATAAGGAACATCTGGTACAATAATTGCATCAACACCCACCTCTTTACAATTTGATAAAAATCTTTCGGTCCCATAGGTATAAATAGGATTGACATATGTCATAAAGGCAAGTGGCAAATCAAGTTTTTTTCTTATTTTTCTTACCATATCAAAGATATGATCCGTTGTTGTTCCTGCCGCTAATGCTCTGGCATCTGCTTCTTGTATCACTGGTCCTTCGGCTACCGGATCGGAAAAGGGGATTCCGATTTCTATTAAATCGGCTCCAGCCTCTGCCATAGCATAAATAAGATTTTCTGTTATTTCAAGGTCAGGATCTCCAGCTGTTACAAACGGAATAAATGCCTTTTTATTATGAAACGCTGTTTCTATTCTATTCATGGATCTGCACCCCCTTATATCTTGCAATAGAAGCTACGTCTTTATCACCTCTGCCCGATAAATTAACTACGATGATCTTATCCTTATCCATTCTAGGTGCAAGCTCTCTTACATAAGCTATCGCATGGGCACTTTCTATTGCTGGAATTATACCTTCCATTTTCGCTAGATACTCAAAAGCATCAATCGCATCGAAATCAGTAACAGCAACGTACTCGGCTCGTTTCGTGTCATGCAGATTTGCATGTTCTGGTCCAATTCCTGGATAATCCAAGCCCGCAGAGATGGAATGCACTGGTGCAATTTGTCCATACTCATCCTGGCAAAAATATGATTTCATACCATGAAATATTCCTAAACTTCCGGTAGCTATAGTTGCTGCTGTTTTGCTGGTATTCACTCCGTGACCCGCAGCTTCACAGCCAATTAGCTGTACTGTTGAATCACCTATAAAATCATAAAAAATACCCATTGCATTACTTCCACCACCAACACAGGCTACAACGGCATCAGGTAATCTTCCTTCCCGTTTTAATAATTCTTCTTTCACTTCTTTTCCAATTATACTTTGAAAATCACGAACGATTGTAGGAAAGGGATGTGGCCCCATTACAGAACCAAGTACATAATGGGTGTCCTCCACTCGTTTGGTCCATTCTCTTAAGGTTTCATTAACTGCGTCCTTAAGTGTTTGAGTGCCTGATGTTACAGCATGCACTTTTGCTCCAAGGAGTTCCATACGAAACACATTTAAAGCCTGGCGCTCAGTATCTTCTTTTCCCATAAATATTTCACATTCCAGTCCTAAAAGCGCAGCTGCTGTGGCAGTTGCAACGCCATGCTGCCCAGCCCCTGTTTCAGCAATTACTCTTTTTTTGCCCATTTTCTTAGCAAGCAGCACCTGACCCAACACATTATTTATCTTATGGGAACCCGTATGGTTCAAATCCTCCCTCTTTAAGTAAATCTTTGCTCCATTCAGATCTTTCGTCATCTTTTCTGCATAATATAGCATGGATGGCCTGCCTGCATAATTTCTTAAAAGCTCCTCAAGCTCTCTATTAAATTTCTCATCTTTTGTGTAGGTTAAATATGCCTCTTCCAGTTCTAAAACGGCATTCATTAGCGTTTCCGGAATAAACTGACCACCATGTAGACCAAATCTTCCTTTTGACATTAGAATCACCCTGCCTTTCCTTGCGTATTCGTTTTAAATTATATAGCTATTCTAAAACTTAATGGTTCTTACCTTATTTACAAAATCAATTATCTTATCTCTATCCTTATATCCGTCCGTCTCAACGCCACTACTAATATCGATTCCATAAGGCTTTGTCAATCTTATCGCAATTTCTACATTACTGGTATTAATTCCTCCGGCAAGAAAATATCGTCGATCTATATTTGATAAAAGGCTCCAATCAAAACGTTCTCCACTGCCACCGTATTGTTCCCTCCTATATGTATCAAATAATAAGTAATCACCTGGCAGCTGTTTTACATGAGTTAGACTCTCTTGATCCTTTACACGTATTGCTTTAATAATTTGAGCAGAGGTACAAGAAGTCAAATGTTTGATATATTCCGCATCTTCATCCCCGTGTAATTGGACAAGATCAATAATACCTTCCTTTACTAATTCAAAGATTTTCGATATCTCTTCATTCACAAATACTCCAACTACTTTAATATTAGGTTTTAACATGCCTTTTAATGTTCCCGCCTCTTTTGCACTAATTTGCCGTTTGCTTTTCGCAAAAACAAACCCTACATAATCCGGTTCCATTAGATTAACGGACTCAATATCCTCTTGTCTGCGAAGTCCACAGATTTTAATTTTAGTCATGATCAACCTCCGTCCTGCCACATATTAAAAGCTTTCGTTTATAAGCTCTAACAGCATCTCTTTTTTATTGGGGCTGCGCATTAAGGTTTCCCCAACTAAAACAGCATTTACTCCTGCTTGTTTTAAAGCTTGAATATCATGTGCATCTCGAATTCCACTCTCTGCAACAAAAAGAATTTCTTTCGGAACATATCCTCTTAACTGTATGCTGTTATTAATATCCACCTCAAAGGTCTTTAGATTACGATTGTTAACTCCAATAATTTTTGCACCCGCATCAATAGCTGATTCAATCTCTTCCCTTGTATGCGCTTCCACCAGAGCGGATAATCCAAGTTTTTTACAAATCGTAAGATATTTTTGTAAGGTCTGTGTATTTAATAAGGTACATATTAATAATATCGCATCTGCACCAAGAAGCTTCGCTTCATATATCTGATATTCGTCCACAGTAAAATCTTTTCGAAGTACCGGTATTTTTACTTCTTTTTTTATTTCGCGTAAATAGATATCGTTACCTAGGAAGAATTCTGGCTCTGTTAAAACAGATATAGCGGATGCTCCTGCGGCCTCATATTCCTTTGCTATATTAATATAAGGAAACGATTCTGCAATTATGCCTTTTGACGGGGAAGCTTTCTTCACCTCACAGATAAAAGCCATTTCATTGTTTTGACCTTGAAGCCTTCTTTCAAAAGAAAAAAAATCTTCCTTTCTACATGAATCCAGTTCCATTTGCTCCTCTATTAATTGAATTACCTTTGATTGAGATTGCAGTTCTTTTGCCCTTTTTACTCGTGCTAGACTAGAAGCAGCTATTGTTTCAAGAATCACTCTTTACCTCTCTTTCTAATTGACAACACGCTCATTTCCGTTTACTTTTTATACTTCATTCGAAAGGCGGATGAAATTCATTAACTGACCCATTGCTCTGCCGCTGTCAATTATATCAGCAGCTTTACGAACACACTCTCTTAAGGTGATGTTATTATAGGTCATATAGAGGCATACAGCAGAGTTCAGTAGTACTATATCTCGCATTGGTCCTTTTTCTCCACTAAGTATTCTTCTAGTAATATCAGCATTGGTTGCTGGATCACCGCCAAGTAATTCCTCTGGATTACAATATTCAAAACCAAACTGATGAGGGTCAAGAAAAAAACTATTAACCTGACCGTTATTTACTTCACATACAGTTGTTTTAGAACACAAAGATACCTCATCCAACCCATCATGCCCATGAACCACCATCGCTCTCTTTACCCCCAGATTAGCAAGAACTCTCGCCATCGGCTCAACAAGTTTCTCGTCGTATACACCTAATAATTGGAGATTTGCATCAGCTGGACTTGATAGTGGACCAAGGATATTAAAAATTGTTCGTACTCCTAATTCCCGTCTTACCGGTGCTGCATATTTCATGGAAGAATGATAGACTGGAGCAAATAAGAAACACATTCCAATTTCTTTTAAAATACTTTCACTTCTTTCAACCGGTATATCAATTTTAACTCCCAATGCCTCCAGCACATCTGCACTTCCGCATTTACTGGAAACACTTCTATTACCGTGCTTTGCAACTGGAATTCCCGCGGCAGAAATAATGAATGCAGATACGGTAGATATATTGAAGGTAAAGGCTTCGTCACCTCCAGTTCCAACAATATCTAATACATCACCCTCATGTTTCAGCTTAAGGCCATACTTTCTCATGATTATAGCACAAGCGGTTATCTCTTCAATAGTTTCACCCTTCATACGAATTGCGGTAATGAAGGCTGCAATCTGTGCATTGGTAGCATTTCCGCTCATTATCTCTTCCATTACTGACTTTGTCATATCTAAAGATAGATTCTCTTTGTTAAGTAACTGATAAATAGCTTGCTGTATCATAAAACCCGTCCTTTCTTGGTATCTGCAAATCTCGAACCACAAATATATGAGAATTCTAATAAATTCACTTGTTTATCTGAAGAAAATTCTTAACTATTGTTTCCCCTTGGGGAGTTAGAATTGATTCAGGATGAAATTGAACACCGTAGATTTCATGGTTTCTGTGCTTTACAGCCATAATTTCGCCTTCGTCGTCCTCAGCAATTACCAGAAGCTCATCTGGGAGGGTTTCTTTTCTCGCTATTAAAGAGTGATACCTTGCTGCTTGAATTACCGGTGCTAATCCATGAAAAATCTTCGCACCGTTTGCAATGTGGATGTTGCTCTGTTTCCCATGCATAAGATGTTTTGCTAAGGTGATTTCACCGCCTGTTGCTTCACATATTGCCTGATGCCCCAAACAAACCCCAAGGATTGGTATTTCTTTTAATTCTTTTATCACATCTTCAATAATTCCAGCATCCTTTGGGTAACCTGGTCCGGGAGAAATAATGATATGTGTAGGTTCTAAGGTTCTAATTTCGTCAACCGTCATTTCATCATTACGAATAACTTTTATATCAGCCCCCAACTTACCTACTACTTGAACAAGATTATAAGAAAAACTGTCATAGTTATCGATTAATAAAACCATTATTCCTCAACCTCCTTAGCTCTTAAGATAGCTTCCATTACTGCTTTTGCTTTGTTTTCCGACTCTTCATATTCCTTTTCTGGAATACTATCTGCTACAATTCCTCCACCAGCCTGAACATACACACGATCTTTCATTTTTACTGCCATTCTGATTGCAATACAGGTGTCCATATTACCTGTAAAATCAATATAGCCAATTGCTCCCCCATAAATCCCTCTTGGAGTTTGTTCTAATTCCTCGATAATTTCACAGGCTCTAATCTTTGGTGCACCGGATAAGGTTCCAGCTGGCAGAATTGCTTCTATGGCGTCAAAGGCATCCTTTTCTTTCACAATACTTCCTTCTACCTCTGAGGTAATGTGCATAATTCTTGAATAGCGTTGAATTCTCATATAATCGGTAACATTAACACTGCCATACTCACTGATCTTGCCAAGGTCATTTCTACCCAGGTCTACCAGCATATTGTGCTCTGACAATTCCTTTTGGTCTTCCAGCAACTCTTTTTCAAAAGCAATATCTTCTTCTTTATCCTTTCCCCTGGGTCTTGAGCCAGCAATTGGGAATGTAGATAACTTACCATTTTTTAATCGAACCATTGTTTCTGGTGAGGTACTGATTAATTGAATATCATCATTTTGTAAAAAAACCATATACGGTGAAGGGTTTGTAGTTCGAAGCACACGATATGCGTTTAACAAATCTTCCTTATATTCTGTCTCAAAACGTCTGGAGATTACTGCCTGAAATATATCACCGTTAACAATATATTCTTTGGTTTTTTCAACCATATTACAGTACTCTTCTTTTGTAACATT
>JAFACO010000473.1 GCA_023425485.1 Bacillota bacterium | reverse complement strand
TCCTGCCTTTCCTTCGTGGATAGTCCCAACCAAACAAGAACCCCTGCAAGACCTAGTAAAAGTATCCATTCCGTTATTGCTAAGCCAATATTCTTTTTCTTCATAAAACAACCTCCTATCTTATCTTTGTAATATGTAATCCCACTCCACATTGCTTTGAAGTGTATAAGATTCGTAATCTGCGCCGAGCTCCTGGTGTTCCGGACCAACTCCAAGTGATTTCATATTTGCTGCTTTAGCTGCCACAATTCCTGCCGCAGAATCTTCAACTACTAAGCATTCCTCTGCTGGTAATCCTAATTTCTTTGCAGCTATCAAAAATACCTCTGGATCTGGCTTTGATTTTGTGGTATCAAGACCACAACTAACCTGATCAATATAAGAATGTAACCCTGTTTTTTCCAGTATCATTGGTGTGTTTTTACTTGCTGATCCTATCCCAATTAAGATACCTCTTTCTTTTAACTGCTGTAAGGTTTCAATTACATCTTTAAGTACTGCAGTATCATCCAATTCTTGCAGATAATCCACATAGTATCCGTTTTTTCTTTCAGCAAACTCCAGCTTCTCTGTCTCGCTAAAAGAACGATCTGCCTTTTCCAGTACTACCTCCAGGGACTCCATACGGCTAACCCCCTTTTGTCTCTGGTTATCCTCTTTTGTAAAATTGTATATCCCGAGCTCTTCGGCAAGCCTTTTCCACGCCTTAAAATGAAGTTCATCCGTGGAAACCAAAACTCCATCCAAATCAAATATTACTCCTTTAATCAAGTCCTTTTCACTCCTTTATTCTAGTGTATTTGTTAAGATTTATTTACTTCTATCTGTACAATTATGAAAGCATATGTTAGACTAAGTTCAGTAGTTTAACATTAAACTTACGAGAAAGGAACCTAAATATGTCAACGATAAAAGATATAGCAAGTATTGTTGGTGTAAGCGCTACTACAGTATCAAATGTAATTCATGGCAAATCCGGCCGCGTCTCAGCAGAGACAATTGAACGAATCAATGAAGCGATTGATCGATTAGGTTATGTTCCTAATATGTCCGCGCGTTCTTTAGTGTCCAGCTCCTCTAAAGTGATAGGAATGATCAGCCATTTAACGGCAAATACAAAAGAAACTATCGTAGAAGACCCCTTCCACTCTGCATTCATTGGTTCTATTGAGAAAACCCTCCGTGAAAATGGATATTATCTTATGCTTCGTGCAGTTGAATCAACTTCCGACATGGTATCTTTCCTTCGAAATTGGAATGTCGACGGCCTATTCTTCACAGGTGTGTTCGAAGATGAATTTTACGAAGCTTTAAATGATTTAAATATACCGATTGTATTAATTGATAGTTATGTACCGCCATCAAAAATGTGTAACATTGGCCTTGAAGATTTCAATGGTGGTTATACTGCAACGAGGTATTTAATTGATCATGGTCATCGTAATATTGCTTTCGCTTCTCCTACCATTAAAAACCGAGGCGTTGTATCTGAGCGTTTCCTTGGTTACAAGAAAGCTTTAGCAGAGGCCTCCATATCCTTCCGTTCCGAAATTGTATTTGAGCAAGAGCTTGATACGGAAACTACCGTTGCACTCGGTCATGAATTAGCAAAGCGGAATGATATTACTGCTGTTTTTGCAACTGCGGATATCCTAGCCGCTGGTATCATGGCAGGTATTCAGCAGTCCGGTAAAAAGGTTCCGGATGATATCTCTGTTATCGGCTTTGATGATATTAATTTATGTCGTCTTACCTCACCGACATTAACAACGATACATCAGGATGCACCCTACAAGGGTAAATTAGCCGTTAATTTCTTAATTGATCTTTTAGATAGAAACACCTTGCAGGAACGTGAGATTATTCTTCCGATTCGTTTAGTTGAACGAAACAGTGTAAAATCTATTAATGCATAGTTAGTCAAAAAGGCTGTTACAAAACATTCTTCCTTTATAGAACTGTTTTGTAACAGCCTTTTAAAATCTTATATTGAATCATACATCTTATTTTTTGAGTTCTATCTTAATATTTACTCCCAGCTTCTGTATGTATCAAATTAGTCTCTCAATTAAGGCATTATCCTTGGTGATAAACGCTTGATACAACTCCCCACGAAAAACTATCTTAAATCGCATGCTGCTCCAGTTGGAGGGTAGACACGGATTTGCTTTTAATTCATTGCCTTCTTGATGAATCCCAGCAAAGCCTTCAATTGCTGTCATATATGCTCCACCAGAGGAAGCGGGATGAGTTCCTCCAATATAAATGAGACCTGCCCACTCTTTACCCTTTTGGGTTATATCAGACATTGCTGATTTCATAAAGAAAGGATATGCCTGATCTGGCATCTTACATTTACACGCCAGTATTGCATACATACAAGCACTAAGAGAAGAACCATGTTCCGTCCTGGGCTCATAATAGCTCCAGTTTTTAAGCAGTATATCCTCTAAATACTCTGCCGAAAATAAATTCAACATTGTAACCACATCTGCTTGTTTAATAATTTTTGTATGGGTAGCAACACCATATGCGCCTCCCCAATACTCCTTCTCATGAAGTAGTCGACTTTTTACTTCTTCAATTGATACATCTTCCAGATGCTTATATCCATCGAATTGTTCGATAACTCCTGTGTCTTTCTCTGGCTGTGGTATGTAAAGCTTTTGTGAGGCATCCTGAAACATTGATAATAATAAATTCAATTCATAACGCTGCTCTAAAATATGCTTACTATCTGCACTTAATTTCGATAATTCAGTAATGACTCGAACAGCACTTTCAAACGTGTACTTTGCCATGCGATTGGTATAAGCATTGTTATTTACTCTTTCATGATATTCATCCGGTCCGATGACATCATGTAGCTCATAGTACTTGCCATCCACCTTTTTAAGTAAAAGATCATAATAGAATTTAGCACACTCAACTATTACTTCCGCGCCACCTTCTGATAGAAGATCATAATTTCCAGTATAATTTACATATCTCATAATTCCATAGGCAACTGCTGCCGAAATATGTATTTGTTTATCTTTAAAAAAGGTTCGCATCTGTCTGCCGGTAAATACATCTGTTACATTGTAATCGGAGCAGGCGTCATACCCGCCCTCCTGGCTTTCCCAAGCATAAAAGGCACCTTGATAGCCATAGCTTTTTGCCTTCTTCTTAGCTCCTTCTAAGGTAGTAATTCGATACTTTAATAATGTCTTAGCAACTTCTGGTTCTGTAAATAGGAAGAAATCCAGCATAAACATTTCGGTATCCCAAAAAACTGCTCCCTTATAGGTTTGTCCGGACAAACCTCTTGCTGCTATTGATAGCTCCTTGGAATGTCTGGGTGCAATACAGTGTAAATGATAGATGGAATAATTCAATGCCTCCATGGCAGCATCATCTCCTTCTATCTCGACCTCGGAAAGATTCCATAGTTTTTCCCAAGCTTCTTTATGGTCAAACATAACCCGAGAAAATCCAATCATCTTTGCCTTCGTCACCGTGTCCAATGATAACTTTTCATAATCAACGGTATCTTTACTAGTAAAGAT
>JAFACO010000444.1 GCA_023425485.1 Bacillota bacterium | reverse complement strand
TTTTTCAGTAAAAACAAACTACATAAATTTAAATACATAAATTGAACTACATAAATTGAAATACATAAAAACATACATATTTTGTTGCAGAGAAGTCTTAAGGCTAAATAGTAAAATAAATTGATTCATTAAGGGAAGGAAGGAACAAATGAAGAGATTTGATAACCTGTCTATACGTAAAAAACTATTTGTTGGAATGTTGTCCTTTTCCGTACTTTTGGTTGTTCTTGTTACTGTAATTGCAGGTGTAATTACCTATCAGACTATGAAAAATCAGTTGATTTATAATCAGAGAATGAGTATTCGATGGTTACAAGATAGACTTAATTCTGAAGTAGAAAGCTACTCCGATCTATTTTATAAATTTGAAATTACAAAGAAACTAAAAAATGACATTGTATTATGGTGTGCTACGGACCAGATGATCGACTATTCTGTCAAATTGGACCTTATCACTGCAATGAATGAGACAATCAGTATGGATAAAAATTTAAATTCCATAGAGATCTATAATTACACTAAGAATGAAGTACTGGAGGCAAAGCGCTCAGGTGCAAAGATGAGTGAGATAGATAATAAGTTGGATTACTGGAACCAAAGGGACAAGGAACTTCAGACGAATATAGTATTTTCTAAAAATGAGAAAGAAATAGTTGTTTCTCATGAAATTTACAATTTCAGTGATAAAACACCGATGGTTTTGATTGTCATGAAGCTCCGACCTTATCATACCGAAGAAATTCTGGAAGATATTAAGACTACCGATGAAGAATCCATTCTAATATTTAATGATCAGAATGAGTTGATTGTGGCAGAGTATGGAATCAATGCAAAGTTTGAACAAAGTAAATTAGATGACATCACACAACAATTACTTGGTTCAAAGGTTCAGGAAGTTTTTCAAGACGGCAGCTTTTGGTTTCTTAGGGAAGTAAATGGCGGGAAGCTGCGAATCCTGATGACAGTACCGGTTAGCACAATCCTCGCGGCATTAAGCAGTACCTTACTTGCAGGTATCGCCATTGCGGTATTTGCGGTTATTATATCTACCATTGGTTCAATCTTATTCTCCAGAGTCTATAGTAAACCGATTATTGAATTATCGGCTACTATGCGAAATGTAACTATTGATGATTTCTCCGATGTGATTGTAAATAAAAGAAAGGATGAAGTCGGTATTTTGCATGACAGCTTTAGTGTCATGATTGAGCGAAACAAGAAATTAATTGCTATGGAGTATCAAAGTAAGATTGAAAAGCGCGAAGCACAGATTAGAGCGCTTCAAGCACAGATTAATCCTCATTTTATGTACAACACCCTTCAGGTTATTGGGGGAATGGCCTTGAAAAAGAGTGTACCGGAGTTATATAAAATTACCACCGCCCTTGGGGATATAATGAGATATTCGCTGAACTTCTCCAATGAGATGGTTTGCTTGAAGGAAGAGCTTGAGTATTTTAAGGCATATCTGACCATTCAGAATGAGCGCTTCGGTAATCGGATAAGTCTTAAAATTAATATTCCAGAAGAGTTAATGGATTACTTGATTCCAAAGCTAATTCTCCAACCCTTGCTGGAAAATAGTTTGGAACATGGTTTGTCTAACAAATCTGGTGAGTGGCGAATTATATTAAAGGGCGAATTACATAAGGAGGAAGACTTACTGTTATCTCTGGAGGACAATGGAATCGGTATCGAACCGGAGCGTTTAGTTCTAATTCAAGAAAACCTAAAGAATGAGGCTGAAAAGTCCCTGAAATCCAGCTCACATATTGGGCTATGTAATGTTGATGCGAGATTAAAACTAACCTTTCCGGAAGATAAGTATGGAATCTCAATCGACAGCTCTTATGGGGAAGGAACTCATGTGCAATTACTGACCAAAGCGATTAAAAACCAGAAAGGTGAAGCACCAGAAGGATGAAGAACAAAAATTAATCTCATTGTGGACAAACTAAGTATATAAAAAGAAAGGCAGTACACGAGAAAAAGTTAAGTTAAATGCAATAAGAATGGAGAAGGTATGGGAAATTATAAAGTTATTATTATAGATGATGAACCTTGGACAAGAGAAGTAATTAAAACACTGGCTAATTGGGAAGCCTTAGGTTTGGAAATTGTGGGGGAAGCTTCGGATGGAGAATATGGTCTGGAGTTAATAAGGTTGATGTCACCGGATATCATTCTTACCGATGTTAAAATGCCGTATTTAAATGGCATTGATTTAATTGATACATTAAGAAAAGAGGATAATCATACACCAGTTATCTTTATCAGTGGTTACGATGATTATGCCTTTATTCGAAGTGCTTTGAAACTGGAGGCAATAGATTATTTGTTAAAGCCTATTAAACCGGAAGAATTGAATCTGCAGTTAAGTAATTGCATTAAGCTCTTGGAGGAGAGAAAAGCGGCAAATTTATATAATAAAAGCATTGAGATAGGTTTTCTTAATTCTGAATGGGCAAATAAATTTTATGCTTTAAGAGACAATTTATCGGATGCTCTTAAGTCCTTGGATTCGGCAGTTATTGTGTTAAAATGTGATGAAATCTATGAGCTAGTAATCAAAAAAGAAGGTGAAGAGGTTTCAAAAGAGGTAAATGTCTGCATCTACTATACACTGATGAATACCCTTGAGAATTTTATACTTAGCAGAGAATTTGAGGTCCGCGAAATTTTAAAGATGAATGATAGTACCTTTGTTTTCAGTAAGGATTGTTCTTTAAAGGATATGATGGAGTTTGTTAAGAAGCTTTCCTGTATTGCAACAGAGCAAATAAAGGAACATAATCGAAACCGAAACCGACTGGATATAGGCAAGATAAAGAAATACCTGGAGGAACATTATACAGAAGGGATAACGCTGGAACTTACAGCTGCGACATATTATGTCAGCAAGGAATATTTGAGCAAAGCCTTTAAACTTTCTGTGGGAAAGGGGTTTTCAGAATATTTGACGGAACTAAGAATGGAGCGTGCAAAGGAGTTAATTCTTGATTATAAGATACCGCTAAAAAATGTGGGAGAATTAGTAGGGTATGTGGATCAGGCGCATTTTTATAAAACCTTTAAGAAATTCTTTGGTAAAACACCGGGGGAAATCAGAGGTTCAATAATTGACAATAAATAATACCTATAAATGAAAATGTATTTTTAGTTAAAATCGAATAAGATTAATTTACCGTATTAGAGAAGGTAATGCGGTTCGGACACTAACAAGTGTTGACTAAAATACATAAAGTAGGAGGGTTTACAATGAAAATGAAAAAAAGATGGATATCTCTTATTATGGCAATCAGCATGGCATTGTCATTGGCTGCATGTGGAGGGAATACAGAGGAAAAGCCAAGTTCTGGTTCAAAGGACATTACAAAAGCTGCTGATGGCTCACAAGATGAAACCAAGAACGTAACAGAGGCAGCAGAACCAAGAGAGGCTGAACTTAATATTATGATGAGCTTCCCGCAGTATATGGATCAATGGGAAACCTATACGAAGCAATTTGAGGAGAAAATGCTTGCTGAGGAGAATATTAAGGTAAAGGTTAATCTTGAAATGCCAAGCACAGATCAATATGACAGTGTACTTCAGGCACGTCTTACCGGTGACGATGCTCCAGATCTGTATACCATCCACAGCAATAATATCAGTACTTATTATGAAGCTGGCTATCTTGCTGATCTTTCCGGTGAAGCATTAGCATCAAAGATCTTTGATAATGTGAAGAAGACAGTGACCAAAGAGGACAAATTATTGGCTCTACCCATCGAAAGTACAGCTTGGGGCGTATTGTACAATAAAGATATCTTTGAGAAATGCAATCTGCAGGTACCAAATACTTTAGAGGAGCTAAAGAATGTATGCCAGGTATTAAAAGACAACGGTTATACACCTTTCATGTTAGCCTATCAGGAGCAGTGGGTACCACAGCTTATGACAGCACTTTCCATCGGAGGCAAGGTATCAGGTGAACTCCCTGATTGGTTAGAGCGTATGTATGCAGACAATGGTTCTTATTCAGAAATCAGTGATATCTTTGATTTGATTGACGTAGTAATGCAGAATGGTACCGACAGAGCGATGGAAGAAGGCAGTGAAGCAGGTAGTGCAGACTTTGCAATTGGAAAAGCTGCAATGTACATCCAAGGAACCTGGGCATCTAATACGATTATGACAACAAATCCTGATATGAATATGGGTGTTTATGCATTACCTGTAAACAACAATAAGAATAGTACTTTGATTAATCTTTCCACATCAACAACTCTTGCAGTATATCCGGAAAGTAAAAATCTTGATATTGCTATGAAGTTTGCAAACTATGTATTGGATGATAAGGATTCAGCAACGTTGTTCCAATCCTGTGGCTTCAACCCAATTGCATCAATTCATGATTATGAGACTTCTTCCTGGGTAAAGGAAGCCTATGAGTATGTGGAAGCTGGTCGTGCTTATCAGGACTTAGTACTACCTAATTCCGTAACCAACGAACAGGGCTTGTTATTACAGGAGTATTATGTTGGCTCTGTAACAAAGGAAGAGATTATTGAAGCGTTGGATAAAGCGTTTAAAGAAGCGAATAAATTAAGCCAGTAAATAGGAGTTATAAATAGAAGATATAAATAGTACAGTATTTCATGTTATAGCTGTTGTAAATGCAGCCATTCAGACACAAAAGTTAAGGTGGTAGATCAGGAAAATGAAATGGTTGTGGGAATAAGTTAATAAAAACAGCAAAATAAACAGGCTGATGCAAATTGTAAGCAAAATATAGAAAGGTACAGGTATCAGATTCCCCACAGGAGGTTCATTAACGTCCTGCTGATATCCACACTTTTCTAATAGGGTTTCTTTTGCAGCAGCCTTTTTTCATTCTATATGAAATATTCTAGGTGTCAAAAAATTATAATAGAGTATCAATAAAGCTGTTACTGTTATTTTAACGAAAGTATTAGTTTTTGATACTTTGTCTGATATAACTATTAGGAGGTAAGTGGAATGACAAAGAAAACCAGAGAGAATTTAAGCTTGTTACTGTTTGTTGCTCCCGCTTTCATTGTTTATTTTATTTTTAAACTGTATCCAACCTTTTCGGGAATTTATTATTCGATGACATCTTGGAACGGACTATCAAAAAGTAAGCAATTTGCCGGAGTCGATAATTATATTGAGATTTTTTCAGATACGAATTTTTGGAAGTCCATGATATTTACATCTAAGTATGTTGTGGTAATGTTAATTGTGGCAAATGTCTTGGCACTAACTCTAGCTATTTGGATTGAAAGCAGAAGTAAGGGGAGAGGATTCTTCCGGACACTTTTTTGTATGCCCAATATGGTCAGTATGATTATAGGCGGTTATATGTGGAACTTCATTTTTACAAAGGTTCTGTATTATATGGCAGATAATTGGGGGTTCACATTTTTAGATAAGTCCTGGATTGGTGATCCCAGGTATGCCTTTATAGCAATTGTAATTGTGTCTGCCTGGGGAATTGTCGGCTATCTCATGATAATCTATATGGCGGCACTTCAAGGAGTACCACAGCACTTAATTGAATCAGCAAGTTTGGATGGGGCCACTACCTGGCAAAGATTTTGGAAGATAACCCTCCCCATGATTCGGCATTCACTGACGATCTGTATATTCTGGACACTGAACTCCATGTTTCAGGTATTTGATGTAATCTATTCTTTAACCGGAGGTGGACCAGGAAGAGCGACTCAATCCGTTGCGATTAATATTTATCAGGAAGCTTTTACAGGAAATATCAGATATGGGTATGCAACTGCAAAGTCCATGGTCTTATTCCTAATCATATTGATAATAACTGCCCTACAGTTAACAGTTATGAAGAGAAAGGAGCAGGAATTATAAATGAAAAAGAAAAGACGGATTAATAATATAATTGTCTACAGCTTATTAGGGATTCTTTTGCTGTTCTGGCTCTTTCCGATTCTTATGGCGCTTATGAACTCCTTTAAAACAAATGGGGAGCTATTAACGAATGTGATGTCACTGCCTAAGTCGTTTAATTTTGATAACTATGCTAGAACATTAGACAAAATGAATTATGTAAGGAGCTTCTTTAATACAATCCTTTTGACAGGGTTAGGTGTTGGTATGATGATATTATTTTCAGCTATGGCAGGCTGGAGATTATGCAGAACAAAGACGAGACTATCAACTATCATATTTTCCCTATTTGTATTTTCAATGCTGATACCCTTTAGCTCTATTATGATTCCGTTATATAAGGTTATTTTAACCTTTCACATAAAGAATTCCTTAATTGGTTTATCCTTTGTGTATGCCGGGTTTGGGGTAAGTATGGCGATTTTCCTCTACCATGGCTTTATTAAAGGTATTCCGTTTGAATTAGAGGAGGCAGCAGCTATTGACGGGTGCGGAAAATTACGAACGTTTTTTAAAATTATATTACCAATGTTAAAGCCGGTAACGGTTGCCATCGGAATCTCCAATGTACTTTGGGTATGGAATGATTTCCTGCTGCCTCTCATTACATTATCGGATAATAAGAAGTATAGCTTGCTGCTTTCCACCAATATTTTATTCGGTCAATACAGCAGTGACTGGTCGGCAATACTAAGTGCGTTAATTTTATCAGCAATTCCGGTTATTATCTTCTATGCTATATTCCAGAAGCAGATATTAAAAGGAATAGGGGATGGAGCAGTTAAGGGGTGAGGCACAACACAGTGCCTAAAGCAATAAATAAGAATTTGTACTACGAAGTTTATGAAGATAAGATATTATGGGTTGTATATATTAAGTGATTAATATAATTTTAGTAAGAGGATATACGTGCTATATTTATGTATAAAAGTATAATACTTACAATAATTCTATGTTATACTTAGGGAAAGACTTTTAGGGAGGAAAATCCTCCTGGTTCAAGTGGTGTAAAGTTTATAAGTTATACTAGGGAGGAAAATCCTCCTGGTCCAAGTTGTATAAAGCTTATATGTTATTCTAGGAGGATTTAGAATGGATTATTTGAAAGCAGTTGGAAGTGATATTTACGCCGGAAGTGAACGAATTCTCCTTAGGGGATTTGGACTTAACGGTTGGTTTTTACCGGAAGGGTACATGTGGAAGCTATTTAATAAATGCGACCGTCCACGTAGAATGGAGGCTATGATTGAAACTCTATGTGGAAAAGAATATGCAGACAAGTTTTGGACCTCGTTCTTGGATCACTACATAACAGAGAAAGATATCGAGTTTATTGCCAAGGAAGGTTATAATTCAGTACGACTTCCAATTAATGCAAGGCATTTATATGAAAAAGACAACGGCCAGTTAATTCTTAAATTAGATATGTTTGAACGAATTGATAAATTGATAGAATGGTGTCGTAAATATCAAGTCTATGTAATTCTTGATATGCACGGAGCCCCGGGAGGACAGACAGGGCAAAATATTGATGACAGTGAGGCAGATCAACCGGCTTTATTTCTTGATAAGCAGAACGAAGAGGAGTTGATTTATCTTTGGAAAGAGCTTGTTCAGCGATATAAAGATGAGGTTGTGGTAGCCGGATATGATTTATTGAATGAACCGCTTCCAGAATTCTTTAGCCAGTATAACGATCAGGTTTTGCCACTGTATCGAAGATTAATAAATGAAATACGCGAGATTGATAAAAAGCATATGATTATACTGGAAGGTGTTCATTGGGCAACAGATTTCTCAATCTTTGATACCTTTACAAAGGAAGAGGCGGCAGATAATATCATGCTGCAATTTCATAAGTATTGGAGCAATCCGGATGTTGAAAGTATTAGCAAGTTTATAAAATATGCAAAGGATTTAGAGGTTCCTTTGTTCATGGGAGAAGGCGGGGAAAATAACTGCGATTGGTATACTACGGCATTTCCACTCTATGAGCATTTGAATATCAGTTGGTCCTTCTGGAGTTATAAAAAGATGGATTGTGATAATTCGCCAATAACCTTTGAGGTGCCAAGGGACTGGAATAAAATAATACAATGGATGGATGGGAAGATCAATCTGCTTGGGAAGGAAGCAATTGAAATCTTTGATCAATTTCTTAATTGTATTAAGAACGGCAAAGTGAATGACAATGTTTTGCATTCCCTTACAAGAACGGTACCAGTAAAAATTCCTTGTGAAGCATATCAAGATTATTCCATTAAATCCGAAAGAATACCGGGAGTCAATCTTAGAATGACTGATCCTGTGACCTTAATTTTTGCCAATGGCAGTACAGGAGATGTGGATTATAGACGGTTAGCCGGAGAACAACAGACAGAGGAAAATAAGGTTCTGGTACAATTATTTGCCGGAGATGGCGTGAATTATCTGATTCACCCAAGTAGTCATAGTATGAAAGCAGTAATTGCTGCTGATGGGGATGGAGAGATTAGAGTGTCTGTGGATTCACAAGAGGTAAGTGTAACGGTACAAGGTCAATATGATTATGAGGTGAACATTACAACAAATCCGGATAAACATAATTACTTGTGGATAACCTGTACGTCTGGCAGTGTAAAACTGGATAACTTGTATTTATTAAAGTAATTTAACAAATCTAATAAAATATAAAACAAGATGAAACAACGAGTTATTTCACTTGTCTTGAATAATAATTGAGCAGAACCAATGGTTGACCTGAACTTAAAAGGTTAGATACTATTATCTAACCTAGAGATTCAATCATTTAAGTTCTGCTCAATTTTTGTGTATGAGTGCTAGAAAAGTGAAACATCTATCAGCGATAGTTTTATTCGGGATTCGAACCCGTATTTATTACTCTGATTTTAAAGCAACCTCTAATACATCAGCAAAAGATTGTATATGCGGTCCGAGGGAAGTTAACCAGTTTTGAGTAAGTTCATCATTTTTATATTCCATCGGATGTTCTCTAATCACAACAGCCTTCTTTAATATATCAGGGTCAGGCGAAAGACTGGCATTGATTGCCCATTTACCAGCAGCTGTCTTAGATATGACATCGTCATTTTCCAGGGTATATAAACAACGGGCAATATCCAGTAACCAACCGGCAGAATATAAGTGTGAATTTGTTTGAACAGCATATTTTCTTATAGTGTTGTAATAATCTTCAGTTGCGCTGCGGATGTCGGACTGTGACGGATATGCTAATCTTTGCCTTTGATCTGTACCATAAAGTAACCTACCATATTTCAGTAACTCTATTATTGAAAAGACGTCAATCTTAAAAGAGTCAACAATTCTCTGTCCGCTTGTTCCCCAATATACAACTGTTCCATTAGAGAGGTCAGTACAAACCTCCCAGGTAGTTATAATTCCTTCAAAGGATCTAAAATACGGATTATCGGGATGTTCGGTAAGTAGTGTTTGTCGAAGTATTACTAGCTCCTCCGCTTGAGTTTTTGTAAGTGGCTTTTCAGTTAGGCAGATAATATCAATATCACTCCATCCAAATTTAAAATCGTCCATAACCACCGAGCCAAATAAATATATGGAAGGTGAGTTGTCAGATAAAATACTGCAGAGCCTTTGGGTCATGATATGTATGCTATTTTCCATATTAGCCTCCTGAAATAATGATATTTAACATATATTTTAAGCAATTTCAGTCATCTTTTTTTAATGTCAATATAGGTAAATATAATCTTACCACATTTCGCAGAGTTTACAATACTAAGATATCAATTGCAGATTTGACTATATCTCCTGCTAAAATATTGTACAATTTTGCGAGAAAATTTAAAAGAAAATCACCAGGAAATATGGTTTAATAAATATGGACAATTCTGTATTCATGTAGGCTTTGATGAGAGTATCAAATGCTGTAACATATGGAATAAGTGGGGGTGTTATTTATGGAGAAGTATAGGGTACTTGTTGCGGATGATGAGTACATCATTCGAAGAGGAATTGTAAAACTGCTGAAAAAGCATGAAGAGCTGGAGGTAGTTTCGGAAGCGGAGGATGGTGAACAAGCACTTGAAATGGCGCAGAAAGACGACATTGCGATTTTCTTTGTGGATATTAATATGCCCTTTTTAAATGGACTGGAATTCATTGAAAAGCTTAGGCAAATCCGACCAAAAGCAGTTGTAAATATTATCACAGGTTATGACAAATTTGAATATGTCCGTCAAGCCTTACGAATGGGTGTCTTTGAGTACATATTAAAGCCTTTAAATGAGGAGGCTTTCCATCAGACCATTCATCGAATTCTGACTTCGATTGGTAAGAATAAAGAGGAAGAAAATTACCTGAATTGGATGAAGACAACCTTAGAGAAAAATAAGTCCAATTATATTGGTGAATTCTTGGACAAATGCTTACTGTTGCATTATAGTCCATCTAAAATTAGAGATGAAATGAATTTTCTAGGTCTAGAGTTACCATCAGAATACACGCTTCAATTAATACACCTATCTCAGACAGAGATAATAGATATACGCAAAAACTGGAGTGAAAGTTTATTGTATTCCTCAGCAGAAAACATTGCAAGAGAGATCTATCAAAGCCTTTCACCGCTCTACACTGGAAGAAATGCAAAGGGAAACCTTATTTTAATCAGCAGTGCCAAGGAAAAGTCGCTGATAGATGCAAAGAATGTGGAGTATAAAAAAGTAGTAGAAAAATATCTTCCGGTAAAAGTTATGTTACTTCAGCAAACCGGCAAAGAAGAGAGTCAGATAGCGGCTATTTATCAAGCGTTAATGACGAAGCTGGAGGAAATAAAAAGCTACCCAAGTATTATTAAGGATACGAAAGGTTTTATTGAAAATAACTATTACAAAGCAGATCTATCCTTAAATGATGCTGCAGAATATGTCAAAATATCACCTCAGCATTTAAGTAGAATCTTTAAGAAAGAAATGGATATTACCTTTATCGATTTCCTAACCAACATAAGAATAGAACGAGCGGCGCAGTTGCTTGAGGATGACAGCATTAAGATGTACGAGGTGGCAGAAAGCGTGGGATATTCCTCACAGCATTACTTCAGCAGCGTATTTAAAAAGGCCAGAGGAGTATCGCCAGTGGAATACCGCAATCAAATAAAAGGTAAATTGAAAGACAAAAGTAAGGGTAATCTATTGAACTTTATACACGATTAAGCCTGCTAAATATTTGTAAATTTTGCATTGTTTATTGCAAAGACTTTTTAAAGCCTTCTTCCTATAATTAAATTACCAGTTAAGACTTACTAAGAAAATAAGTTCAGTGAAACTGGACTACACGAATTTATCATAGTAAATCTAACTGGAAGTAGATAAGAGAAGGAGAAGAAGGTATGAAAAGAAAGTTATTGGCAATGTTTTTATGTCTGACCCTAGTTGCTACAGCTGCTGCTGGATGTAAAAAGTCAGAACAAACATCGGGGGATAATGGTAACGACAAGTTGGTAGTTGGCTTTGCTCAGATTGGACAGGAGTCTGGCTGGAGAGATGCAGAGACAGCATCTATTCAGTTTTATGCTGGACAGAATCTTGATACCATCGAATTAAAATTTGCTGACGCACAGCAAAAACAAGAGAATCAGATTAAAGCAATCAAGTCCTTTATTGAAATGGGTGTGGATGTAATCGGTGTTGCTCCTGTTGTTGAGACAGGTTGGGATGCAGTATTTACAGAAGCCAAAGAAGCAGGAATTCCTATCGTATTAATTGATAGAATGGCTGATGTAGATGAAGACTTATATGCAACCTTTATTGGTTCTGACTTTATTTTAGAAGGTAAGAATGCAGCAATTGAAATGGCTACCTTATTAGGTAATGCAGGTAGTATCGTTGAACTTGAAGGAACCGTTGGTGCATCTGCAGCAAATGATCGTAAAAAAGGCTTTGATGATGAAATCGCAGCAAGCTATCCAGATATTAAGATTCTTGAATCACAGACTGGTGATTTTACAAGAGCTAAGGGGAAAGAAGTTATGGAATCCTTCTTAAAGACCTATGGCGATGAAATCAAAGGTGTTTATGCTCATAACGATGATATGATGCTTGGTGCAATTGAAGCAATCAAAGAAGCTGGTTATAAACCAGGCGTTGATATTAAGACAGTATCCATCGACGGTGTAAAAGGTATCTTTGAAGCTATGGCAGCTGGAGAAGCAAATGTTACAGTTGAATGTAATCCACTCTTAGGACCGCAGTTCTTTGATGTATGCAAGCAGTTAAAAGCGGGTGAAAAGGTAGATAAATGGATTAAGTCAGATGAAGGCATCTATCGTCAAGAGACTGCAGCGACTGATTTACCAAATCGTAAATATTAATTCGTACTCGATATCATCTATACTTTAAGGTTAATTAAAATCCGCTCCAGTCAAATGCCAGGAGCGGATTTTAAATTAGAACGATATAAAAATCAATAGATGTGAATTGAAAATGATATTAATAATAGAAACAAACAATACTGCTTTGATGCCAAAAGTATTGAAGCGCTCATGAAGCACAGAAGTGCGGTATGAGATTATAGATTGGTGATTACTCTTATGAAAATAAAGGAGGTAGAAAGCGCATGCAGGGGGATCAGATATTACTTCAAATGAAGCAGATTACAAAGAAATATTCAGAAGTTGTAACTGCTTTAAAGGATGTAAGCTTTCAGTTGAAGCGTGGTGAAATTCATGCGTTATTAGGTGAAAACGGTGCGGGTAAATCAACCCTCATAAAGGTACTGACAGGTGTTGAAGATAGAAATTCAGGAAGTATTTTATTTGAAGGAAATGAAATAAAACTGGCAAGTCCGCAGGATGCACAGAAACTAGGAATCAGTACAGTATATCAGGAG
The DNA here is from genome assembly GCA_023425485.1 of Bacillota bacterium. GTDB lineage: Bacteria > Bacillota > Clostridia > Lachnospirales > Lachnospiraceae > Mobilitalea. The sequence goes on along the minus strand of JAFACO010000444.1, from coordinate 1,894 downwards.
GTTAATCTCTGCCCAAATCTATCTGTTGCTGAAAATATTTATATCGGTAGAGAACCAAAGAAAAACGGACGTATCGATTGGAAAACAATTTATAAGAATGCAAAACAATTATTGGAACGCTTTGATCTTAATATTGATGTAGAAAAAACACTGGAATCCTATTCTATCGCAATACAACAGATGGTTGCAATTGCCCGGGCAGCAGATATTTCTTCCAAAGTTCTGATTCTAGATGAACCTACCTCAAGCTTATCGAAGAATGAGGTTGAAAAGCTGTTTCAAATTATGAGATTACTTCGTGATGAAGGTATGGGAATTATATTTGTTACCCATTTTCTGGACCAAGTATATGAAGTAACAGATCGAATTACAGTACTGCGAAATGGTGAATACGTGGGAAGCTATGATACTGTGAGTTTGCCAAAGATTGAATTAGTTGCGAGAATGATTGGTAAGGATTATCAGGAACTAAACAGCAAACGAATGCTGGAAGAAGTTAAATCAACCGAAAAAGAAGCGTTTCTTACCTTTGAGAAGGCGTCAGCCTTAGGATCAATTCAAGACCTTGACTTGTCTATTCGAGCTGGAGAAGTTATAGGACTTTCTGGATTACTTGGCTCTGGAAGAACTGAGATAGCCAGATTAATCTTTGGTATTGATAAGTTAGAAAAGGGGAGTTTTTTACATAAAGGAAGACGATTGCATTGGAAGAGCAATTTAGAGGCAATTCGAAAAGGCATTGCCTGCTGCCCGGAGGATCGAAAGAAGGAGGGTATTGTAGGAGATTTATCAGTTAGAGATAATATCATTCTTGCTTTACAGGCGAAACGAGGTATGTATCGTAAAATCTCCAGACAAGAAGCGCAAAAACTGTGTGATGAGTATATTAAAAAGTTGGAGATTAAAACACCTTCCGGCAATCAATTAGTAAAGAATTTAAGTGGTGGCAATCAACAAAAGGTTATACTGGCGCGTTGGTTGGCTACAAATCCGGAGCTTTTTATTCTTGATGAGCCAACCAGAGGAATTGATGTTGGCACCAAGGCAGAGATTCAGAAGATAGTTATTGACCTTGCAAAAAAAGGAATGGCAGTAGTGTTTATATCATCAGAGCTGGATGAAATGCTTCGCTGCTGCAGCAGAATTGCTGTCCTTCGTGATTATAGAAAAATAGCTGAAATTAACGGGAGTAACCTTACAGAAGAAATTGTAATGCATTATATGGCAGGAGGCGCAGAGAATGAAGAATAAAACAAACATTTTGAAATATCAAGCCTTTTGGCCTTTTGCTATATTGCTTCTAATCATTATATTAAATGGAATTATTACGGGTGGAAGTTTCTTTGAGATTAAGATTGTAGATAATCATCTTTATGGCAGAATCATTGATATTTTGCGTAATGGAAGTAAGCTGATGCTCCTCTCCATCGGTATGACTCTGGTCCTTGCAACCAAAGGTACGGATATCTCTGTTGGTTCAGTCATGGCGATAAGTGGTGCCATTGCTTGTAGCATTGTTAGTGGTAATATACTTCCAAGTGTAGGTGGAAATGTAGCAATAGCTGTTTTTCTGGCTGTTTTGGCAGGTGTTCTCTGTGGACTTTGGAATGGCTATTTAGTTTCTAAGATTCAGATTCAACCCATCGTTGCCACTATGATATTAATGGTGGCAGGCAGAGGTATCGCACAATTGATTACCAAAGGTCAAATCGTGACAGTGAATTCAGACAGTTATTATTTCATCAATGGAGGTTATATTCTTGGCTTGCCCTTTCCATTATTCATTGTTGCCTTTGGGTTAATACTGTCACTACTGTTAACTAAGAAAACAGCACTGGGACTCTTTGTGGAATCGGTTGGCTGCAACCCTGTTTCCAGCCAATTTGCAGGAAAT
>JAFACO010000257.1 GCA_023425485.1 Bacillota bacterium | reverse complement strand
ATAGGAGTTTTTTTACTTGAAGCTGAAGCTAGCTGGGGACACACCTGCATAGCAGGTGGTTTATTTTCTCCATGATACAATAAAGTGCTAAATTTTCTTTTCATGGAAAATTTAGCACTTTATTAATAGTTTTAACTACCACCCTTTATTGAATATTTAAATATATGAGTCATCTAGTCAGATATTTTACAGATAAATCGAGCTACTGCAGACTCCTTTTCCCAATTATAAATATGCTCAGTCAACCCAACTAATTCTGAAATATCCGAAACCTCAAATCCCTTTATGCCATTAACTTCAATGCTCCCCTCTTTTTCTTCCCAGTAAACAGGATAATTCACAATACTCCCATCTACCTTACTTATCCAAACATCAACTACATGTACATATTCATAAAAATCTGCTACAAAAACCTCCGCATCCACCCAGGTAGATTCACTTTCCATCAATTGCTTACAGCTGGCTTTTACCTTAGAGATTATTGCTTCAATAACTTTATCTTTATAGACTGAGGTCCCATAATCTATCTTATGTGGTTTATTTATCGTCATTTCATACTGATCCAGAAGCACATATTCTTGCTTTGTTGGCCAATCTTTATTCTCATTAAGAGTAACTTGACCATCACAATATACAACTCCATCTGCTACCTTAAAAACAGCTAATGAATCACCTATACTGGTATGAATATATGCTCGATTCTGTATCCCCTTGTAGGCACGAACCTCTACATCTATCTGTTGACCTATGTAGGAATCAAAGCTTTTGCCAGAGGTATCTCCTGTCAATTCTTGCGGATATAGCCACAGCCGTTCATTAATGTATGCCTCAAATGCCTCTTTTATAGCTTCTACACTAAGAGCCTCTTCCAGTAATGGCTCGACACTGATTGTTGGTGTCAATGGCTTAATTTCAATGGTTGGTAGCACTTCCTCTTGTATATCCTCCGATTGGTTATTGCTTTTTATACATGCGCTAAAAAAAACACATAACAAGCACATAATAATTAAAAAGCTTTGTTTCATACGTATGCTCAATTTATTGCCCCCTAGTTTCATATATAAAATCATATTTTACTTTAAATTAAAGAAAATATTATGGATTTTACGTTCATCAAAGGTGTCAAGCCTAGAATCCGATGTTATAGCTGACAAAGATGTTGGATTTTGTAAAGAATCATAGCTTGTAAAGACAACCGTTACATCTTTGATTCCAACATAGTTTCCACTCATTTTATATTCAATTCCTGAATTTGGTGGACTTGCATTTCGGCTATTACCTGTAAGCAAAAAATATGTAAGACCTACAAAATATAACTGATTCGATATACCAACAGGTTTAGTTATTACCCAGCTATAATCATCTAAACTTGTGGTTGATAATAATGCACATGCATTCCAAACTGCATGACTCCATAAAGGACTGCTCTTATCCGGTATACGTGCATTCATGGTTCCATCTGCTGCGCCTGTAATCGGTTCAAACTGTCCAGACTTTGTTGCAATGCCTCTGTATGTATTACCTCCAAAAGTTGAAGAATTCGCAACTTTCCTATTAATTAATACCCATGAGACAGCATCCTGATCTTGTGATACAACTGTATTTTCTCCATAAATAAGTCTTGCTAATATTTCTACATCTGTAAGTGAACTAAACCATGTGGAAGATGTGTCAGTTATTGGTTTACCAAAAGTTGATGAATTAAGTAACGAACTTTGCCAATTTCCTATTTGAACAAAAAGCTCTTGAGGAAATCCTGCTGCATAAATATTGTAGTCTTCAGATTTTGATGTGAGTAAATTCAAATTTTCATTGTAAAGGTATATGTTTTTACTACTATCATAATAGTATAACCCATCATAATATAGCCCAGTTTCTTCATCATAATACAGAGAATGTAATCTTATTAGATTTATATTGCCCAAAAATGTGGCATCTTTAATCTTGTCAACCCACTGACCACTACTATCTAATCCCAATATTGCGCTAACTTTCCCATACATATCATACTGATATTTTACAATTACATCATTATCTGAATTAGAAATTGCTATGATAGTTTTATTGTAATCTTTTATATAGTTGTACGTTACACCATCTAGTGAAAATCCTATTATTGAATTAAATATATCATATTTATATTCAATAATATAGTTATCTCTTATTTCTGTAACTATATTTGAGTCATTATCATATGAAAATGAAATACTCTTTCCATTTACATTTTTTAAAATTCTATTCCCTTTTTCATCATATGAATACAAAATATCTTTTTTACTATTTTCCAAAACACTGTCAATTGAATAGCCATAACTGCTCTGTTGTTCATTAAATGAATTACCTTCACCAACATCATTCGCTAATACATTCTCTACTGGTTTTACTATAGAAATTAAAATTAACATTATTACTAAAACTATTGCTATTCTCTTCTTCATATACTTACCCTCCATAATTTGTAAAATTATTAGTAGAATTTATATCTAACATTTATTCGTGCACTAATAAATGCTGATATCTGCAAAAAGGTCAGATTATGTAAAGTTGTTATATTTAACAAAATAGAAAACTTATTTATTTACATCTTTATACAATATTAGTCTACCAAAATATTCCTGTCAATACACATTATGTACTATTTGTAAATTTTTTATATTTATTGTAATTTAAAGTTATATTTTCCCTGATAAAAAAGAAACAGGGAACATTTATTAACCCCTTGTTAAACTTCCTTAATGCTTCAATCATTACTATTTTGCTGGTTCCCACTTACACAGTTCTTATCTGTTATAATTGACAGAATACCTAGAACAGGCTTTGAATCTAAGATTAACCTCAAATAAGTTGGACTATATTTTTAAATCAACGCACTTGCCTTCCTACAATTAAATCTTTGGCACTTCATAGATAGCTTCTACAAACTGATACTGATAAACGAATATATCACCATATGATTTGCTGGTATGGATATATAATAGAGGAGTTGTTTTGATATTTTTTGATCAAATAATATCAAAACAACTCCTCTATTAGTCATTTAAACTATTCTTTTTAATTTGCTATTTAGCTGAAATCAACTGTTACTGACATGCCAAATTATATATTGCAATAACTTCCTCCTTCGTTGGCTGAACCGGATTAGAGGGCATACAGGTATCCACCATAGATAAGTCAGCCAAGGCATCGAAGTCCTCTTTTTTAACATTAAATTCTTTAAAGCTCTTTGGTATTTCCACCTGCCTGCATAAGTCCTTTATATATTCAATACATGAAGTGGTAACTACCTGCGGGGTCATTTCTCTGCTGCCCTGAATTTCTAAGGCATCCGCAATAAGTTTATATCTCTTCTGAACCTCTGCGGATCTGCCATTGAATTCCATTACATAAGGTAACAATATAGAATTGCAAACACCATGGGGCAGATTATATAGACCTCCCAGAGAATGTGCCATTGCATGCACCATACCAAGTCCACTGTTGGAGAATGCCATACCTGCCGTGTATTCCGCATATGCCATCATATCTCTGCCTTCCACATCATTTCCATTCATTACAACACGGGGAAGATAGTCTTTAATTGCTCGAATTGCCCACAAAGCATCCTTATCCGTTAAAGGAGATGCATCTCTGGATAGGACTGCTTCAATGGCATGTGTCATGGCATCCATACCCGTTGCTGCAGTTAACTTCTTGGGCATGGATAACATAAAATCAGAGTCATTGATTGCAATACTTACCATACAGTTGGTGTCTACCATAACCATTTTTGAATGGGTTCTTGGATTGGTGACAACATAGAAGCAGGTTACTTCTGATCCGGTTCCTGCTGTTGTGTTAACTGCCACGATTGGAATCGAAGGATTCTTGGATTTGTTAACGCCTTCGTACTGCTCAATTTCTCCACCATTGCTTAGAACGATTCCAACTGCCTTAGAGGTATCAATAGGAGAACCGCCACCGACTGCAACCAATAAGTCGACCTCCAAGGTTCTTGCTGCCGTAATACATTCATTAATAATATCCACCGTTGGATTCGGAAGCACATTATAATATATGGCATACTCTATTCCAGCCTTTAATAACTCATCTCCTACCCGAGTTGCAGTTCCGGACTCATATAGAAACTTGTCGGTTACAATTAGTGCGCGTTTTAGATTTCTTTTCTTTAATTCCTCTGGAAGCTGACAGATGGAACCTTTTCCAAAGAAA
>JAFACO010000249.1 GCA_023425485.1 Bacillota bacterium | reverse complement strand
GCTGACGCTTATCAAACTTAACCGCCTGTTTAATATCCTCAGGTGCAAAATTTTCTTCCCCAAATACTTCAATTAAGGAAGGACCTGCAAATACCGCTGCCTGTTCCTTATACTTCTCATAAGCAAGTCTCACACTTTCTAACTTTCTCTCCTTGAAGGCTTTGTCTAAAAAGAGTCCGGTATCAAAACGGTGATCATAATCATATTGTTTATTGGGGCTAGTGGAATGATAGCCAATTTTAATATGCTGCAGTTTATTCACCGCACTGTGCGCAGCTCTATAAATGATAGGCTCAAGCCCCAGCTTCCTAAATTGTAACACTGCATGGTATATCATTTTTTCAAATCCAAGCTGATAACGGATATTTACGATTTTTTTCTTGCTAAGATCAAGACGATTATGGATAAATCCTAAACGAAATCCTTCCGTAAAGGTATGTGCCATCGCCTCAATCTGCTCTTTGGGTAAGGTATTAAGAAATTGTACTGTCTTTAATTCAGCTTCCGTAATATGCTCACCAAACAGATAAAGATATGCTGGATTTGATAAATCAGCTTCCATAATAATATCCTTTGCAAAGGACATATCAGCATCAAGCATCTCCTTAATTCTTCCCTCTACTAGCAGATCACAATAATCGTACATAAAATCATAGAGAACACGCTTTACGTCCTTATAAGTATACTCATCCTCATCTTCAAAATGATTATATACTTCAATTAACAATTCTAAATATATTGTAATTTCATGTAAGCGATACTCGTAAGCATATACAATAATGCCACGAAGTTCTGTCATTAAGAAGGAAAGGAGTTTACCAAATTTATCTCCTAACTGTTCACAAGCATACTCTGGATTAGCGTAACTATAATGATAATTATCCCCTGCAATATCATTGTATAATGCCTTGTTCAAGCTTTCCTGTTCTTTTAATTCAAGAGTTGACAAACGTCCTTCCGTACGCATTACAACTATACTATTTACTAACTGTACCAGTGCAGCTACACTTTTAAAATAGGGTGCAAAACGAGCACTTACTGTTTCCTCTTTCTCAAATAATGTAATTCGTTCTATCGCAAGTTCATATCTCTCACGAATTGCTTCATTTTCTTCTTTAAATAATTCTAAATATTTCATTTTTATCCTCCATCTTAGTGCAAGCCATAATTATGCCAGTACCTTTTCTTATTGCTTTATTTTATTCTAAATAGCAATTCCTATGATGTACAACACTAACATCAAAATGCTCATAAATCCGTTTAACAGTGCCCCGATAATAGGAAAGCGATAAAAAATATCCTTTTTTTGAAATGTGCGATACGATAATACAAACCCAAATATAGATAACGCAAAAAGCAAGATACCAATGATCCCGATCACGAGACCACCTTGTCCGCCTGCAACCCCTGATAAGATACTAAGGGTGAGGAATCCAAGTACACTTACTCCACCAACAATTGTTGCAGCAACTCCCGTCTTTGCATGTCTTCTTCCTGAAAAATGAATTTCCTTGTTACGCTTGAATAACACGCCTATTTCCTCCTATTCGTTTTCTTCGGGGTAACAACTTTTAAAATGCCCCAGTAAATACGAAAGCATATATAACCCAATACTCCCCCCAAGGTATTTAACAGAATATCATCTACATCAAAAATTCCAACCTTTAAATAAAGTTGAATTGCTTCAACTGCCAGGCTAAACAAAATGCTCAAGCTTAAAATAGCTATAAACTTTCGATATCGCTGATTCAATAAAGGTAATAAGAAGCCAAAGGGTGCAAACGCAAGTACATTTCCAATAATATTTACAGCAAAGCTCTGAAAGCCGACCTGATTACGATATGTAATAAATCGACTGATTTCTTTAAAAAACTCTAAGTTAAAGCGGTATTCTTCATGAACACTTGACCTTCCATAAGCTTCACTAAAGAACAAAAAGTAGGAAAGTAACACTATATATAAGTAAAACAAAAGCCATCCCAGCCTTGTTATCGCTAATTTTTTTTGCGTTTTCAAAATACTTCTCCAAATCCTATATTTTCTAACTATACTATCCGCAACCAGTTAAAATATTCATACTCCTTACATTAAAACACTTGATTTTGTAAATCTCCTTCGTAAATTTTGCGTTTGGTAAGGATTTCATGTCATACAATTTATTATAAATCAAATCCAAACACCAGTAAAGCACAATAGAGACTAAAAACGAATAAAAGCTTTAAATATGCTAATCATTTAATTAAGGTATTAACTTGTTTTACTTATTGCAGGGAAAGGAAGACTTGAAAATTTATGAAGTCATTTGAAGAATTGTATTATGAGGTTTTGGTTCGAACCCTTAAAGAAAAGGATACCAGTTTTTTAGATAAACTTGACCTTTATGACACCCATCAACTTGATTGTCTATTACATCCTGAGAAGCACCCTATTATATGGCAAACAGGTGAGTGTAACTGTGAGTCACCGGATCATCATTGTATGCATGTATGTCCTTTCCATGCAATCCATCCCGGTGCTGCTGGAGAGATTATAATTGATGAAGAACAGTGTGTCGGCTGCTCCATCTGTACGCAGGAATGCAGAGCAAAAAACCTTACCGCCAGCAAAGATGTAATTCCTGCTCTTCGAGCTATCCGCTCTCACAAGGGGTTGGTATATGCTCTTGTAGCACCTGCTTTCTTAGGTCAATTTCAGCAGGAGGTAACCCCTGGTAAGTTACGTAATGCTTTAAAGGCTGTAGGATTTGACGGCATGATTGAAGTAGCTTTATTTGCTGATATTCTTACTTTAAAAGAAGCTCTGGAATTTGATAAAAACATAATTACCGAAAAGGATTATCAGCTGACTAGCTGCTGTTGTCCCATTTGGATTGCCATGATACGAAAAATCTTTAAAGAACTTGTTCCGCACGTACCCCCTGCGGTGTCACCTATGATTGCCTCGGGACGTGCCGTAAAAATTATGCATCCAGACGCTATCACCATCTTCATCGGCCCTTGCTTAGCTAAAAAAGCAGAAGCAAAGGAAAAGGATATTGCAGATGCTGTGGACTATGTTCTTACCTTCCAAGAGGTTCAGGATATTTTTAAAGTTATGGATATTGATCCAGCAAGGATGGAAGAAAGTGAAAAGGATCATTCCTCTAGGGCGGGCAGAATATATGCGCATACCGGCGGTGTCAGCGAAGCGGTTAGTGAAACTGTGAAGCGTTTAAATCCAAACCGTAAAATATCCGTGCATACCCGGCAAGCAGATGGAGTTCCTGCCTGCAAGGCTATGATACAATCCATTCTATCTGGAGAAATTACAGGAAACTTTTTTGAAGGTATGGGTTGCGTGGGTGGTTGTGTAGGCGGTCCACGAGTAATAATTCCAAAAGAAGAAGGGAGGAAGCATGTGGAGGAGTACGGAAATGCTGCTCCCTACCCTACTCCAATTGATAATCCCTATGTAATTGAGCTTTTACATCGCTTGGGCTTTGATACTGTGGATAGTCTCCTGGAACGAAGTGACATCTTCACTAGGGATTTTAGTGTATAGTGTTGATTCAATATCAGGATATAATTTATCATATTTATACTGACCTAGATTACATTAAAAGAATATGCTATACCTAAACTAAAATAGTGGCAGCCTAGTCTCAATCATTTATAACCCTTGAAACTATACTGCCACTATTTTTTATATGCTATTACATAGACCTTTGCTTTTACTGCTGTCCGATTAACTTATCATTTTCAACTATATGATGAACTAACCAATCGCTTAGGAAATCAAGAACCTCCAGTATAAAACCCTTTTGATTTTCATCAATATCATCAAAATTATAACTGGAAACCTTATCAATAAAGTCCTGATGTTCTGCTTTGTGGGAGAGTAACTTCTTGTGACGAATTTTCATCATATACTCTTCTTCATTCTTGAAATGGAAGACAGCATACTCCTGCAATTCTTTCAGGATATCAACGATATAATCATATTTATCCGGAATAAAATCATCCATTAAGGTTTCATAAGCTCTGTCTGCAATTTCAAATAACTTCTCATGCTCTAAATCAATTTCTTCAATACCAACTTTAAATTCATCTTTAAATTCGTACATTACTCCTCCATCTTATGCATCTGGCATATTCTTATTTTCTTTCAAGGAAGTTAAGATTAGTAACTAACTGCTACATTATTCGGTGTAGGCATTGAGGTCAATGCATTGCCGCTTAAATCTGTTATATCTGAGCTTAAAATATCAATTTTAATCCTGCTACCAGTAGTTGGTATGTTTGAAAGAGTTACAAGGGCATAAGTACCACTAAAGGATACTGTTGCTGGAATCTCATAGGAATAAGAACTATAAGTTACTGTTACCTTTACCACCATGCTACCTTGTATGGATTCAGAGAAGTTAAGTCTTACTACATTCTTGGAGGTGGAATCAAAGGTTCCTCCAACAAAGGTTGGTCTTATATTCTCTTTTAATGCAACACTTGATTTATATAATTCAATGGCACTGTTGCTGTTATTGAATCCTTTGACACCAGTAATTGTAACCGGATAATCAATGGACTGTGTTATAGTACCATCAGCGACAGTCAATACAACGGTAGCTCCAGAGGTGGTATTTTCCTGTAAGGCAACCTTCGTAATTGTTAACCCTGCTATCTTATAATTATTAATATTCAATGCTGATGCTGTATCTAACTTATTTAAGAACCTTACATAAATATCATTAGAACTTGTTGTGGACTGTATAATTTCATATGGTCCAGGCTGTACTGAACTACCAGTTCCTGTATTGTTAATTAATAAGCTCTTCGTAATACTCTTATTCCTAAAGTTATCTGTTACAAATCCAGCCACTAAATCAAATTGATAAGTACCAATCATACTGGAACCAGTTAATTGCAGCTTAATCACTTTATTGCCTTCCGTATGCGCCAGATTTGAATAGGTTATATTCGTATTTGGTTTTACATCCTCATTGATAGAACTGTAAATGGAACTGAAGATTCCGCTGGAAGCGTTAATAAAACAGGTTCACTATAAGTCAATGTCAGAATAGCTGAAGTTGCATCATAATCATAAGTAAGAAGAATTGGACTCGTTTTTTCTATTGTAAAATCAAGATTATAACTCGTCATTTTATCTGCCGAGGTATCGGTTGCTATTACATTATAGCTCTTCCAGAATCCAACAGATACTTTCTTAACACCGGTATAAGCAGCTGCCTCAGCATCACTTATGGTATAGTTAACTCTTCTTGTATTAGTTGCATCAGGCACACCTGTAATTGTTGAACCGCCCTCTACTTGTAAGTAGCCACCAAAGGAAATGGCTCTATCAAAGGTTACTGTAATAATATTATAGCTTGTTCTTTGAATACCAACAAACTTAGCTTGAGGCTTTGGTGATGTATCTGTCTGAAGATATGCTTGAATGAATGCATTAGCAGGTGCATTACCAGCTAAATCAGTGACACCAGAAATTACGATAGAGAAATATTTACCATAATCTGCAGCTGATATCTTAGTAAGATCAATTACCAAAGATTTTTTATCCTCGGAAATTTTATAATTCATTACATTATTTAACACGCTTAGTGTCGTAGCTGTCGCATTCGTTGTGCTGCTGGATACCTGCGTTGCTCCTGAAATCTTCAGATTTGAAAAATCAAGTGGTTCTGAAAAATTAATTGTAGCTACAAGTCCTGAATCATCTAACGTATATCCCGCGTAAGTCGGTGGTGTTGTATCCTGGAAACTTAATTTCTTATAATAAGACTCCAAGGCTACACCGGTGGTTGTCAGGATATCACTTGTAAAGTTGATACCATAATAACCGTTTAATGAATTCTGTGTGTTTATAGTAAGTGTCTTTCCATCTGCAGAAAGGCTTGCTGTTAACCTACCAGGATCTGCTGCAAGCACTCCCTTGGTATCCTTACTTAGTGTTATTTCTATATTATTTGTTAAAGTGCCATTTGATCCAATGATAGTATTTGCATTTACTGCACTATCAAATAGAACTCTTATTTCCTTTGAAGAGATCATCTCCACACTCTTAACGGTGGCCGTTGGTCCTACAACTTCCACTATTACTGCATCATTGATAATACTTAATTCTGCTGCCTGTGCAGATGCTGACTTTGCAGCAGATGCTCTAAGAATTACTTTGCCAGCTTTTAATGCGGTAACACTGCCATCATTTACATTATCGATACGGATACAGGCTGCATCACCACCCTCGACACTCCAATAAACCTTATCCGAAGAGTTCTTTGGAAGTAAAGTGGTATTAAATTTCATTGATGATCCCAGTGAAAGCACATGTGCACCATTCACAAGTACATCGTTTGTTATCTCTATACTCTCAGCTGGAATGGTAACTGTCACCTTACAGGAGAGAGTCTTTGTTTTCTTTGATGGATATGTAACCACACATTTAATGGTTGCGGTTCCCTTATTAACCGAGGTAACCAGACCACTTGAATTTACCTTTGCTATTTTCGTACTACTACTGGTCCATTTGTAGGTACTTTTTGCTACCTTATCTTTAATTTCTAACTGATAGGTTTCTCCAGTTCCAATAATTTCCACCTTTGTCTGTACAAGGGATGGCGTTGCTGTTGCTGCGGCTGCCACTGCTGTATTTTGATTGAAAAGCAATGGTATTGTAAGTACAAATGCCAGGAGCACTGCTATCCTTTTGTAAAATGTGTTTCTCATCTTCATCCTCCATTCTTACGAAAAACTATCTTCCTCTTCTGTTCTACTCCTTCATGATCAGGTAAAACTTTACTAGGTTTGGTTACTCTTTATCTAAATTCACTTCAATTATCGTAACATAAATAGACAGCATTGTCAAAATTATGTCGAGTTGTTTTATTATGGTTGAACTTTGGAATTTATCCCGTATGTAATATAAATTTGAGTGTCAGTAGATGGGTTTTCATTTTAGCTTCGTTAAATACCATAATAATATAAATTAGCATCTTCAAAGACATTGTTAAGAAAGATAATAATAATTATTATATCGTTCTAACTATCAAGCTAATGCTTATACTAATACTTATCCTATTATTATCTGTCATCTCCTATAATTGTAAGGTTGAGGAAATTTCTCACCCACTTGATAATCTATTTCAACATAAATTATCTAAATCAACTGTAAAGTCTGTCCTTTTTAGCAATATTTTCAATTTTATATAATTTTTACTTTATTTTTTGGTGCAATCGAATTATAATCGAATAATAGTATATAATTATAATATAAATAGAAAGGAAGACTCGGCATATGAAGAAATTCGGAAAATTTTTATTCGGAACAGTTGCAGCCGCATCCGTTGCAGCCGGTGCCTATTATCTTTATAAGACCTACATTAAGAAGGATTCTACGGATGATTTTGATGATTTCGAGGATGACTTCGAGGACTTCGAAACGGACGAAGAAACAGAAGAAGATTCGAGAGAATATGTTTCCATTAATCTTACTCCGGAAGATGACTCTGAAGAACAACCTTCCGCTTAGAAAAATAAGATTAAATTACTGAGTGTTATAGATCATATCTTTTGATCTAATTGCTGTTTTACCACTAAAAAGGTTCTTAAAGCGGTTGCTGTATTGCAACACATTAAGAACCTTTTTTTCTTCTGTAATTCCTACTTTAACAGTAATTACTCTTCCCTTATTTACTGTATTTATCTATTAAATTCTTTAAATCCTGTTGAAACCCATCTATGTCAACCACATCATAGGTACTCATACTGGTTGTTTGAGCATCTGAATATTCAATCTGAAGATGATCTCCCACAGATATCAGATAAGTCTGATTCTGCTCCGTATTCGTCAACTCCATTTGAAAAACTATATTCACAGGTGCAACTGTTGAAGCTGTAAATTGATGCTTCTCCATTGCTAAATAGAACTCTTCAATATCCTTTTGATCGGTAAGTGTAACAGTTATATTATCTTCTGCTTTTGTTAGTTCTACAGCTGATGTACCCGTTAGTTCAGGTGCTATTAATTGAGAAAAACTTAATTTACTCTTTTCTGTTTCTGTGAGTGATGTGCCCGTTGTTAAATCAGTAGTGTCACTTGTCTTCTCTGGTGCTACTGCTGCCATATTCGCATCATCTAGTTGCTCACCAACATCAGAAGTCAGCATATTCTCATCTAATTTAGCCTCGACATCTGCAACAACTTCAGGTTCTTCTGTTGCTGTTTCTGCAGCTCCTGATTTCGCTTCATCTGTTGTAAAATAGGTTCCATAACCATTCTCACCAGAGATTTCTTGTTCCATTGCCGTGGAGTTCATATCAATAGCTAAATCCTTTTTACTACCACCTATGTTACCATCCAGTAACTGTGTTCCTGCTACTATTATGATTGCCGCAGCTGCTACTCCAGCAAACCCACGCACAAATTTGTTTATTGAAAAACTCTTTCTAAGCTCGGCTTGCTGTGAATTTAAAGGTGGCTGATCCTGTTTTACTACAGTTTGGTTATTAATTGCCTTCAGGGTTCTATTAATCAAATCCTCAGATACGCTAATTCCTTTTAGTTCCATAGAAGTGTTCAGATGGGATTTTATATTTAATTGTTCGAAATCCAATTGCTCCTTCTCTTTATCGTCAAAATTCATCAGGAACCCTCCCCTCTAATAATGATTTTAATTTCTGCCTTGCTCTTGATAGTCTACTTTTCGCCGTTCCTTCTGCTATATTAAGCACATTGGCTGCCTCTGCAAGTGTCATATCTTGATAATATACACAGAGCACCACATCCTTATATTTCGCTGGTAAAGAAAGAATCGACTGCCTAACCAGATCCTTGGTATCCTTATTTTCTACCTCTTCATAATCACTTTCACTAACAATCGCGTCCTCTTGATACTCCATCATTGGAACAACTCGCCTGCTATAAGCACTTTTCAAATAATCTTTACAGGTATTAATTGTGATACGTATGATCCAAGTCTTAATACTTGAATTGCCTTCAAATGTAGAAAGCTTTTGACTAACTTTAATAAACACATCTTGGAAAATGTCTTCTGCTGTATGAATATCCTTGACATACATATACGCTGTTCGTAGTACGTCATTTCCATATTCGCGCATCAGGTTCTCTATGTCATAAGCAGGTACCTTTTCGAAGAGGTCACTTTGCACATCCTTCTGCATCCTTCCATCCCCCTATCCTATTTCTTACAATCCTCTGTTTCATTCTTTTGCATAC